>JAGWTK010000581.1 GCA_028876035.1 Bacteroidota bacterium | reverse complement strand
CAGTCTGTTCACATAACAGGGGCTCACACACAGCCAACCTGCAAAACATAACCCTTCTCCCTAACCAAAATCAAAAAATCAACACCAAATAGAAGATTCCCCGGACAGCAGTGACTTTAAACCTTAAACTCTTAAACTTCAATTTTCCTATCCCTCGCCACCGTCCTCCATTCTCCTGTCACCCGGCCATTTTCGACAACAAGCGCGCGTTCATACAAGGCAATGGTCGGACAAACATGCAGGGGCAACCCATACAAAATATCACCTGGCGCAAATGTATGGCCTGGGCCGGCTTCCATTACCAGGTGTTCTTCACTTTGTGACACGGCCTGTAGTTGCGGCGCATTCACAAAATATACACGCCTTGTAATCTCATTTTCGGCGGCAATTGATTTATGGCCAAGATCCGTACAAATCTTCGTAGGTGAAGGCAATGAGATAACCCGGCTTAGTACCAGCGCGGCCGGCTGGAAATTTTGTTCGGGACAGAGGTCCAGATAGCCTTTGTCCCAATACACAAAGGTACCCGGACTGCATTCTATATCCGTCCTTTTGCAATGCACCGAGAAGGAGGGCGAACCTCCCATAATCAAAATCGGCATGCTACCCGTTTCAGCAGCTATCTGCTTCCGTAAATGGTTTGCCGTTGTATACGCCTCATCGCAATGTTGTTCTTTTATTGCAAATTCTTTGTCGCGGATATGCCCGTCGTATGCATGCAGTCCAATTGCGTGTATGCCTGCCTGTTGGTTGCAGAACAGGTACAATGCCAATGCTTCCGGACCAGGTGCAATGCCCGTACGGTTCATACCCACATTCAAATCGATGTATACCGGTACCTGCAGCCCCTTTGCATGAAAGAATGCCGACATATCTGCTGCCGCCCGGGTATTATCCGTTAAGCAGGAGTACTGTGTAGCGGGATAGTTCCTGATCAGTTTCGCAAAACGACCCAGTTTGGGGCCCGTTGGCTGGTACGCCAGCAGTACATCCGGCGCCTGGCAAATGCCCAGCATCTCGGCTTCTGCGATGGTAGCACATTTGAATTTCCGAATACCTGCATCCAGCATCAGCATCACCGTTTCACGGCATTTGCTGGTTTTTACATGCGGCCGAAGCCGCAGCGTATCGCCGATCATGTCCACCGCTGTTTGAATATTGGCCCGTACTCTTTCGGGATACACCAATAAACAGGGCGAGTCGATCTCCGCTGCATTTTTTATCGTATACCATTCATTCGATCCGGCCATGCATAATAATATTAATCGTTCAGTTCAAAGATAGCTTCTACTTCCACCGCTACGTTGCCTGGCAAGGATCCCATACCAACTGCGCTGCGCACACCTTTGCCGTTCTCGTCTCCGAGCAATTGTACAAACAATTCACTGCAACCATTCATGATGATAGCATGTTTTTCAAAATCAGGACCGCAATTCACCATACCCAGGATTTTTATCACCCGTTTGATGCGATCGAAACCGCCGAGGTTGGTATGAATGGTCCTCAACATCGCCAGTCCACATTGTCTTGCCGCTGCAATACCATCTTCTTCGCTGATGGTAGAACCTACCTTGCCGGTAATGAACTTGCCTACTGTGGAAATGGAAACATGTCCGGACAGAAATAACTGGTTGCCTACGACCAGGCAGGATTTATAAATACCTTTTGAAGGCGGGATATTAGGCAACTCCAATCCGAGTTCTTCCAGCTTTTGTGCGATAGCATTCATGGCGATTGATTTTATTGGATAAATATATTCAGTATTAGCACACCTGCCAATCCCGCGATAGCAACAATGGTTTCCATCAGCGACCAGGATCGAAGCGTATCTTTCATCGACAGGTTAAAATATTCTTTAAATAACCAGAACCCTGCATCGTTTACATGTGAGAACATGAGACTGCCGGCGCCGATCGACAATACCATCAGGCTGGGATTTACACCGGTTGACGCGAGCACCGGCGCCATGATTCCTGCTGCGGTAAGACCCGCTACCGTTGCCGACCCCAGGCATACCCGAATAATGGCAGCGATCAACCAACCCATAATCAAGGGATTGATGGACAGTGTACGAAGACCCATAGCAATCGCATTGCTTACGCCTGCATCGGTGAATACCTGCTTGAGTGCGCCGGCTCCTGCAACAATCAGAAGGATCAAAGCGATATCTTTTACGGCCTCACCGTAATAGCCCATGATAGTGGGTATGGATCGGCCGTTGCCTACGCCCAATGAAACGGTCGCTACCAACAAAGCTATCAACATCACGATGACCGGATCGCCCGCAAGCAGCAGTAGTTTTCGCAGAGATTGACTCTCCAGGTGCAGCATCGGAAATATGGCCGACAGCGCAATCAACACCACCGGCAAAAGGGAGGACATAAAACTGTTGAATGCACCGGGCAACTTGTCTTCCGGCAGCACCTGCAATTGAAAACTCTTTAATGGTACAGAAACGATGTTACGGCAGGCGCGGGCAAATAGCGGACCTGCCAGCATCGCGGTTGGAATGGCAATCATCAATCCATAC
>JAGWTK010000580.1 GCA_028876035.1 Bacteroidota bacterium | reverse complement strand
GTGCAACTTGCTCCCAACAGGTTGGGATGCAGGATTTTGATTTAAAAAATCAAAGGGTTCCAGGGGTAAAAAATCGGTTTGTATTTCGGGTCCCATCCTATACCTTTGCGGCCTGAAAAGCAGTTGCTATTAGTTCTCAAAATTCAACTTTCTCGCTATGAGCGGAGCATTAAAAGAGGTTCGCAACCGGATCAAATCAGTGCAGAGTACCCAGCAGATCACGAAAGCCATGAAAATGGTAAGTGCTGCTAAGTTGCGCCGGGCGCAGGACGCCATCACCCAGATGCGTCCCTATGCACGCAAGCTCCAGGAAATGCTTAGCAATATTGTAAGTGACAGTGATAGCGCTGCGGGAGGTTCACTGTCGGCAGAACGCGCCGTTGAAAAAGTGCTTTTTATTGTCATTACCAGCGACCGTGGACTGGCCGGTGCCTACAACTCAAACGTGATCAAACTGGCCCGCACCACCATTGCAGAGAAATACAGCAGTCAATTCCAGAAAGGCAATGTGCATGTATGGAATATCGGGAAGAAAGGATACGAAGCCCTGCTGAAAGGGAATTACCATGCGGATGCCCGTTTTAAAGATATCTTCCTCCACCTGGATTTTGAAAGTGTTCAAGCCTGTGCACAGGCTGCGGTAAAAGCATTTGAGAACAAAGAATTTGATGTGGTTGAAATCGTGTACAGCGAATTTAAGAATGCCGCTACCCAGCGTTTTGTGGTGGAGCGTTTTCTCCCCATCCCCAAGGCAGTTGTTCCTGCAGGAAGTGAAAAGAAAAAGAACGACTTTATTTTCGAACCATCCAAAGAGGCCATCATCTCCGAGCTGATGCCCAAAATCCTCAATACACAATTGTTCAAGGCCGTACTGGATGCGAATGCTTCCGAGCATGGCGCACGTATGACGGCGATGGACAAGGCCAGCGAAAACGCTAACGAACTGCTGAAATCACTCAAGATTTCTTACAACCGGGCCCGCCAGGCTGCCATTACTACCGAGCTTACTGAGATTGTGAGCGGTGCGGCGGCGCTGCAGGGATAGGGGGTTGGCTGTTAGCTATTGGCTGTTGGCTTCCAGCTGCGAGCTACAGGCTGCAGGTTTTTTTCGATTCCTTATTGCTCTCTGTTTGCCAAACGATGTTTGAGCAGGTGCTGTAGCAAGTCATTTATTGTTTTTGAAGGCAATTCCTGGCTATCAAAAGCAACTTGAAATACTACGCTACCCCGACCAGCATTTGCTCTGCTCCTTAATGACAATCTGCTATACTTTGTATTCTACCGACTATCGACTGACGACTTTCGACTAAGGACTATCGACTCATTGACTACGCAGTTGCGGGAAACCATGAACAAAGATCCATAAACGATGAACGGAGGTGTGTGGATAAATCCGCCCTATCGTGAAGATTTGAAATGATAGATTTGTCGCCTTACCCGAGCATTATGGAAATAGGAAACATTATACCGCATATTGAAGCGCTGATTTTCGCGAGTGAAAAAGCCCTCACGCCCATTGAAATTACCGATATCATCAACAATGCATTCGGTTTCATGGAAGATAAGATCGTGCTCGACCAGGTTGAAGCAGCCCTGGAAGGCATCGTGGAAAAGTACAACAGTGAGTTCTATCCGTTTGAAGTGCGGCAAAGCGGCGGTGGCTGGCAGTTTCTTACCAAGAAAGACTACCATAAAACCATTGCACAGCTGAATGGTGATAAGTTTTTAAAGCGCTTGTCCTCTGCTGCGCTGGAAACCCTGGCCATCATTGCCTATAAACAACCCATCACCAAGAGTGAGATAGAAGCGATCCGTGGGGTGAATTGCGATTATGCCGTGCAGCGTTTGCTGGAGAAAGATCTGGTGATAATTACTGGCCGGAATGAATCACTTCCCGGTAAGCCGCTGATTTATTCTACTTCTAAATCCTTCATGGACTATTTTGGCATCAACACGGCTGACGATCTGCCCAAAATCCGTGAGATATTGGCTGAACAGGCCGTAGAGCCAACCTACCTGACTGGCGCCGGTGCAGAGGGCGTTGCAGAAGAAGAGGAAGTAATCGTTACCGAAACAACACTGGAAAGCGAAACCCTGCTCGTTGGTCCTGATGGGGAACTGATCAGTGCTGCCGAGTTAAACCAGCAGGAAGAAGAAACAGGACAAGTAGAAGAAACACCCGAAGCGGCCGGGGATGAGCAGTCGTTCCATGATGTTGATCAGGAGGAGCAGCCTGGTTCAGGCGATCAGGAAGAAAGCAGCGATGACGACGAAAATACTGATCAGCCTGAGGAGCAGCAGCCCGAATAAAATTCGGTAAGACTACCCGATTTTAAGAAGCGTCACAGTCTTCACGTGACGTATATTCGCAATTATGCCCGAACATTTAAACCCCAGCGAGCTCGCGCGCGTAGCGCAGGAATTTGGCACGCCCGTATATGTTTACCACGCAGAAAGGATCAGGGAGCAGTATGAAATCCTGACCAAAAACTTTCGGACCGCAGATACCCGTTTCTTCTATGCCTGCAAAGCACTTACTA
>JAGWTK010000076.1 GCA_028876035.1 Bacteroidota bacterium | reverse complement strand
GGCATCGGCATGTTGCTGCATCGCATTGATCACCCAGCGGTAACCACACCAGTTAAAAACCAGCAAGGCCAGCAATAATATGGAAGCAAGTTTTTTCAAGCTCAAATAAGCGTCAGACGCGCTAAGATATAATAATTTCCATTAATCAGGCAAGCGGCAGGTATTATTTGCTGCTTGGGCCGGCTTTCACCGTAAAGGTTTTTTTGGCCGGACCAACCCCCGTGATGGTCAAACTTTTCCAGTTGGAAGGCAGGGCAGACGGCACTTGCACGATACCTTTCGGCGTGATTTCCAATCCTCCAAAGCCCATTAGTACCGATTGAACGATACCTCCGGCACCCGTTGCAAAATAGGGATTCGTACCGCCTTTTGTTTCTGCGATCACGCGCAATGGCGGATTTAAATTGGGCAGATAAGCATCCTTGAAAAAGTGAAAAGCCTTCTCACCATCGCCCAACCGCGCATATAAAGTAGTGAAGACCGCTTGCGTCATGGCCGGTGTACCTTCGTTGGGAACCCTGGTTTCGTAATAAGCCAGGTCTTTCTTGATTTGCGCAGGATCAGTAATTTCTTTCAACGGGTAGGCCAGTAAGTTAACATCTGCCTGCTTGATCCCTTCGCCGTTGTAGCTGGCATGTTCGCGGGTAACGCCATTGTCTAACCGAAGAATGGGAATGTTCGCCGCCACATTCATCCAGTCGGGGTCCGGCGCGATGCCCAACAATTTTGCTGCTTCGGTGGCATCCTGCAACACCGCTTTTGCTGCCGCGTTGGTGAAGGCGTTGTTGTCTACGTTCTCCGCCCATTCATCTGCAGCGACCACATTTTTTATATCGTAATGACCCGGACCGTTTCTTTCCACCCTGCTGGCCCAAAAATCTGCTATGGCCGATAACACGGGCCATCCTTTCTCCTTCAACCAAACCTTGTCCTGCGTTACACAGTAATAATTCCAGGCGGCGATGCCTACGCAAGCGGTGATATGGTGTTCAAACGGACCGCTCAGTGCCCATACCGGCGTTTCTTCTACGCCGGTGGCTGCGCTTTCCCAGGGATACATGGCTCCCTTAAATCCTTTGGAAAAAGCATTTCGTTTGGCCGCCTGTAATCTTTCATAACGGTACTCCACCATGCTCTTACCAAGTTCGGGGTGCAATACCAGCAAACCCGGGTACATCCATAACTCCGTATCCCAGAATACATGACCATTATAGCCGAGTCCGCTCAGGCCCATCGGTGAGGGTGACAACGAAGTGCCTTCCCGTACGAATGAATACAAGTGATAGAGCATGCTGTGCACGTCCTGCTGGCTCTGCGGATCACCTTCTATAGTGATATCACTTTTCCAGAGATCGTCCCAGGCTTTGTTGTGGAACTGCAGCAACCGATCACGTCCTTCCAGCTTTGCATAGATGGTCAGTCGCTCCGCTTCATTCAAAGGGTCATCGTGATGGGCAGACGTGATCGAAGAACCTGCAATGGAGAAACGATAGGTCTCCCCTGCCTTGATCTTCTTACTAAATTTCATCAGGTGCATGTTATTGTCCCACATCTCGTGGATAACACGCGGCTCCGCACCATGGGCTTCGCTGAAGAGAAAAGTATTGGAAGCACACATCAGGAGTTTGCCGGTCGGACTTTTCGCCGATGAAGTAAGCAAGCTAATCACCACGTGCGGGCGATCAATTTCATTGTAATAATTCTGCACGTCTTTCAATGCATCCGGTGCTTCCATTACGCTGGCACCACCGATGGTAATGTCTTTTTTCGCCGTGATGCTGATGTCCATCAGTACGGTATACGGAAGCTGGCGAAGCGAATAGTAGGTGCTGGTGACACTGGCTTTATCGCCATAGTCGAATGAAGTAGTAAAACTCGCATGCCGCATGTCCAGTTCCTGCTTCATGTTGGTAGCGTCTCCGGAACCAATGCGATGGCCATCGATATCGAGGTTTACATTGAGCAGGTTAAAACTCCTGAGGAAATTGCTCACGCGCCCACGCCCGTAGAGGTCATAAGCACCCGCCAATACCACGTCCTTTATTTTTAAGGGCTCGGGAGAACTTACCACACCGATCATTCCATTGGCAACGGTGATTCCATAATAATGAGCGGGATCGATTTGTGTAGCAGCGATTTTCCAGGGGTCTTGTGCGAGGATGCAAACAGGGAGCAGCGGCAAAAAGAGAACGAACAATCGTTTCAACATAAACGGCAGTTTAGCTATCGCAAATTAGTAAGTTTCGAATCAGGTCGAACAATCCGGATACTGGGCGTATAGATTGCCTGCATCCAGTTCATGAAAACGATTGTATATAGCTATTAGAAATCAGCGCCCGCGCCGCCGCCTCCGGCCGAACCGCCGCCGAACGGTACGCCAGCATCGCCGGGTGCTGTAGGACCAGCAAAAGTTTGGGCGATTACCAGGGATTCAAGCTGGGTGGTCGCTCGCCGGTGACTGGTTGAATCGGCTTCGGCAGTGAATCCATTGCGGGGTGCCCGCAGGTATTTCATGGCAAAATAGGCCAGTAACACTAACAAAACGCCCCCCAACAACATGGCTGTCTCTGCGGGCAGCACATGGTAATAAAACCGAATGGTAAACACCATCACCGCTACCAGCAACAAACCCACTACCAGCAATGGCCTGTCTTTTCGCCTCAATCCAAAATAAATGTATATAACGGGGATGGATACCGTAAAAATCCAGAACAACCAGCCAAAAGGAATGCCGGTCCCCGAAGCGAAGTTCATTCCCAACAGCGAAGCGCTCGCTTCACGTACGACATAATAATTACCTGCCAGGGCAAAACAAGCCAGTGCTACTACCCGAACCATCCTGAACCCCCGCCAGTAGAGCTGAAGATTTTCTCGTCGGCCCATGCTAACCGATAATAAATAAAATAGAGCGGACAAGCCCATCAACACAAAGGGCAGAAACGCCCTTGCCACCGGCCCGATGTCCAGCAGCAGGAGAAACACAAAACTGCCGAAGGCCAATACTGCCAGCACGGCCATCAATCCGTTAACAAAGCGCATGAAAAAGATTACCGCTACCAGCATTATCAATACGGCATTGTATTCCCCCGGAACCGAACCCGAAGAATTGATGCCTCCCAGGAAGGCGCAACCGCTTCCCCACATCAATGCATCGTCTACCCCGGAACGATAGTGCCCCTTTTTTATCATTAGTTCCAGCACAACAAATTGGGCAATAGCAAATACAATACACAGGACCAGGAACTGCGTTTCGGGGCGATTGGCAGAAAAGATAAAAAACATCGAAAGCAATCCCATGCTGAAACTGGCAATTACCAGCGTAAGCAGGAATAGACCGATGCGCACGAAAACATTTGGCGTATAAAATCCAACCGTATATGCATTGAATACGGCCTGCTTTTCGTCTTTGTTAATATTGCCTTCTGCAAATGCCTTATCCGCAGCATCGCGGTCTTCCAGGCTGCGCAGCCATTCGGTATTGTAGGCGATCATGCGGATTTCAATTTTTTATTCATCTTAATCAGGAACAACACGAGGGCTACAGCGGAGCCTATAAAATAAAGAAAGGCCAGGTAAATGCTGCCATCACCCGTTTGCAGCAGATCAAACAGCAGGCGAAGCATGGTTGCACTCAACCCGATATAGAAATAAATGGTCAGCACCAGCAGTATATAAAAGGAGTGGTGCTTATTGGCGATGGTAAAAAAATAATACGCAATGCCCGTCAAGGCCAGGAACCAAAGAAAATAAGTTGATTCAAACACAAATGAGCCGGCTAACACGCTTATAAACAGCAAGTGCATGCCGAAATTGGTATAGGTAAACCAAAAATGCGCTTTAACAGACCGGAACCGACTGAGTGCGGCCGCCGCCAGCAATCCCAGTGCGGTGACAATACCAGCAATGATGAGGTTAGTATTGCCAAAATCATTGTCCTGCAAAATGCGCATAGGCGTCACCGATATACCGGCCCAGGCACAGAGCGCCGTAATCGCCATGCTGAGAATACCCAGGTGATCAAAATAGTACGCGGCTGCAAAAAGGAGCAGCATGGGTATGAAAGTAGCCAGTCCATACCGCTCACCAAACACATGGTACTGGTACTGGAGATAGCCGGCAAAACTCACCATCGCCAGGCAGGCCAGCAACAACACATAATCAAAGTATGGATTGGGCGCCTCCACTTTAGCGGTCGACCAGGGCGCTGCTTTTTTGAAACAATAAACAAACCCTGCCATACTGATCGCTGCAATGAAGCAAAGTACGGCCGTATGCCCGATGCTGTCAATGTTCTTATAGATAAGTATGCCCAGTCCACCGCTGACCAGGAGCACACCCAGGTACAGCAAACTGCGTAATTCCCAGTGCAGTGAAAAAAGACGGTTCTTCTCCGCGGCTTGCAGCCGGTCGAAGGAGTCATCGCTGATCAGGGCGTCGGCCCGCCAGCGCTCAAAAAGAGGAGGGTTCATGGTGCTGTTTGGTAACTAAATGTAAAACAATTGAAGAAGTGCGGCAAGGATGTAGCAGAATAAACTAACGAGTGTTATTTTTGGGACGGATTCGGTGAGATGCAGGTGGGCGTATCGAATCGACATCTCCGCTAAACGAAGGCAGCAACCATGGAAAAAGAAACGATCAGGATTGTTACGGCAGCAAGTTTATTCGATGGACATGATGCGGCGATCAATATTATGCGCCGGATTCTGCAATCGAAAGGGGCAGAGATCATCCACCTCGGCCATAACCGGAGCGTGCACGAAATCGTGGAATGCGCCATAGAGGAAGATGCACATGCGATTGCATTGACCAGCTACCAGGGTGGACACCTGGAGTTTTTTAAATACATGAAGGACCTGCTCGACAAAGCGGGTTGTGGTCATATTCAAATTTTTGGTGGTGGTGGCGGAACGATCCTTCCGCAGGAGATAACCGAAATGCACCGGTACGGCATCACAAAGATTTACAGTCCGGATGATGGTCGTCGCCTCGGCCTCGAAGGCATGATAGAAGAATTACTGGAATATTGCCGCAAAGCCATCGAGTCCAAAACAGCCCATGGTTACTGGCAGGCACCGCAACGATGGGCAGTCCCCTTGCCCTTTGAATCAGCTAAAGATATTCGCCGCATCGCGCGCTCGATCACACTTGCAGAACTCGGTAAACCCGATGAACATTTACTGGATCAACCTGCACCTGCCCAAGTCAAAGCACCCGTTCTCGGAATTACCGGAACGGGTGGAGCCGGAAAATCTTCGGTGACCGATGAAATTGTACGCCGCCTGCTCGCGCACGCTTCGGACAAAACAGTGGCTGTTATCTCGGTTGATCCTTCCAAGAAAAAAACGGGTGGCGCCCTCCTGGGTGACCGGATACGTATGAATGCCATCAGTCATCCCCGCGCCTACATGCGCTCACTCGCGACCCGCAATGAAAATGCGGCCCTCAGCCATGCCATCCGTGACGCCATCAACATCTGCCAAAAAGCCGGATTTGATTTGATTATTGTAGAAACAGCGGGGGTCGGACAAAGCGACGCTTCGATCACGGAATATTCGGATGCGAGCCTGTATGTGATGACACCCGAATATGGTGCAGCTTCACAACTGGAAAAGATCAACATGCTCGACTATGCTGATCTGATATGTATCAATAAATCGGATAAGCCCGGTGCAGCCGATGCATTGATAGAAGTAAGGAAACAATACAAACGCAACCATAACCTCTGGACAGCCAAAGACGGGGAACTGCCCGTGGTGGCTACGGCAGCCAGCACCTTCAACGACGCCGGCGTGAACCGCCTGTTTACACTGCTGCTGCAGACACTGGAAAAAAAGACAGGCCATTCATGGGGCAACTACCAGCCCGGTCCGCAGCCGGCTGAAACGGGCGGCATACTACCAGCGAGGCGCATACGCTATTTGTCAGAGATCGCTGCCAACAACCGTGATTACGACAAACTGGTAAGAGAGCAATCTGCCATTGCATCAAAACTCTACCAGTTAAACGGCAGCTTGTCGATACTTGAAAACAATCCATCTGTACCAGAAGCGGCAAAAGCGGCTATCCGCGAACAGATCCACTGGCACGAGAACCAGCTGACACCGGTAAGCAAAAAACTATTGCAGAAATGGCCGGAGAAACTGCAGGCCTACCAACAGGATTTTTATGAATACACGGTGCGCGACAAAACAATCAAACAGCCCATGTTTGTGACGAGCCTGAGCGGATTGCGCATTCCAAAAGTAGTATTGCCGAAATACAAAGACTGGGGTGATATCCTGCGCTGGCAGGCACAGGAGAACGCACCCGGCAGGTTTCCGTTTACGGCTGGTGTATTCCCACTAAAACGGGAAGGCGAAGATCCCACGCGCATGTTCGCCGGTGAAGGCGGTCCCGAAAGAACCAACCGGCGCTTTCACTATCTCTCCTATGGTCAACCCGCGAAACGATTGTCGACCGCCTTCGATAGCGTAACCCTCTATGGCGAAGACCCCGCTACCCGTCCGGATATCTACGGCAAGATCGGCAACAGCGGCGTGAGTGTAGCGACGGTAGACGATGCCAAAAAATTATACAGCGGTTTCGATCTTTGTGACCCGCGCACATCCGTGAGCATGACCATTAACGGACCTGCCCCCATCCTGCTCGCGTTTTTCCTCAATGCGGCCATCGATCAGCAATGCGAAAAATACATCGAGGAGAACAAGTTGTGGCCGGAAGTAGAAAAATACCGTCAACAACAATTCCTGCAGCAAACGACGCCCGGCTATTACAATCCTGCTGCACCGGAACGCTTACCGGAAGGAAATAGCGGACTTGGGCTGAAGTTACTCGGCATTAGTGGCGAGGACGTGTTGCCTTCACCTGTATATGAACAAATCAAAGCTCATACACTACAGCAGGTGCGTGGTACCGTGCAGGCGGATATATTGAAAGAAGACCAGGCGCAGAACACCTGCATCTTCTCTACTGAATTTGCCTTGCGGCTGATGGGCGATGTGCAGTCGTATTTTATCAGCAACCGTGTGCGCAATTTTTACAGTGTAAGCATTAGTGGTTACCATATTGCCGAGGCAGGTGCCAACCCCATCACGCAACTGGCGCTTACTTTATCGAATGGTTTTACCTATGTAGAATATTATTTAAGCAGGGGCATGCAGGTAGATGATTTCGCACCCAACCTCTCCTTCTTTTTCAGCAATGGCATGGATCCTGAATACAGTGTAATCGGAAGGGTGGCACGCCGCATCTGGGCGAAAGCAATGAAGTATACCTACAAGGCCAACAAACGCAGCCAGGTATTGAAATACCATATTCAAACCAGCGGCAGAAGTTTGCATGCACAGGAAATCGACTTCAACGATATCCGCACCACTTTACAAGCCTTGTACGCGATCTACGATAACTGCAATTCTCTGCATACAAATGCTTATGATGAAGCCATCACCACACCCACCGAAGAAAGTGTACGCAGGGCGATGGCGATTCAGCTCATCATTAACCGGGAACTGGGTACAGTGGCAACGGAAAATTTCACGCAGGGAAGTTTTGTAGTAGAAGAACTCACCGACCTCGTAGAAGAGGCCGTACTAGCCGAGTTTGATCGGCTCACCGAACGCGGAGGTGTACCTGGCGCGATGGAAAGAATGTACCAGCGCAATAAAATCCAGGAAGAAAGTCTGCATTACGAAACGCTCAAACATACCGGCGAGCTTCCCATTGTTGGGGTGAACACCTTCCTTAACAAAAAGGGTAGTCCCACCATTATCCCCTCGGAAGTGATTCGCAGCAGCAAGGAAGAAAAAGATCAGCAGATCCATAACCTGAAGGTCTTCCATCAAACACATGCCAGCAAAGCAGCTTCTGCCATTGCAGCGCTCAAAGCGGCCGCGATAACCAACCAAAACCTTTTTGCCGAGTTAATGAACACCGTAAAACATTGTTCGCTGGGGCAGATTACAAATGCGTTGTATGAGACGGGAGGACAGTATCGGAGGAATATGTGAGATATAAGATATTTTGATATAAGATATTCGCGTGTGCGATGAACTGGCGTTTACGCAGAAAGCTGCAAGCTCGCCATCATACCGATATATTGTTCCTAGGACGTTGAATACTTCAATATCCTTAGAATTGAGGCCGGCTGCCCGCTGGCAGGTTGCCGCATTGAAGGATATCTTACATCAAAATATCTAATATCTTAATAGACTCTTTTCCAATTTCGTTAGACCCATCATTATCTTTAGTCAAAATTCGCCGCGATGTCAAAAAAGCCTCTCCTCCCCCTCGCCTTCACCTCCACCTTCAAAAGCACGGATAAACCGTTAACGATTCTTGCGGGTGATGCCGGTGGCACGAAAACAAACATGGCTTTGTACCGCCTGGGCGAAAAAGGGCTGGAGGTATTGCGCGAAGGACAATACGCATCGCAGGAATACAAATCGCTCACTGAAATTATTGTGCAGTTTACAGGAAACGAATGGCCCGACCGGATTTGCGTTGCGGTGGCCGGACCTGTGACCAACGGAAAAGTAAAACTCACCAATTTAAGCTGGCAGCTGGATGCAAAGGCCATGAGCACGGCCTTGAAAACGCCGGTTGCATTTATCAACGATCTCGAAGCAAACAGTTACGGACTGGCCGGCTTGCAAAGCACCGAATTAGCGACTATCCATGCCAGTGAGCAGGCTGCGACCGGCAATATCGCGATCATTGCGCCGGGAACCGGACTTGGCGAAGCCGGTTTGTATTTTGACGGCGACCGTTACCATCCCTTTGCCACCGAAGGCGGTCACAGCGACTTTGCTCCACGCACCGAACAGGATATTGAATTGTTTCGATTCCTGCAACAACAACACGGGCATGTGAGCTGGGAACGCGTGCTATCGGGCCCGGCCATTCATACCCTATTCACATTTCTTACCACGGTGCAACGCCGATCAATTCCTGCCTGGCTGGCGGATCAATTACAGGATGCTCACGATGCATCACCAATCATCAGCAACGCGGCACTACACCAGCAGGAACCACTTTGCCTGGAAGTGATGCACCTCTTCGTACGCTATTTCGCGATGGAGGCTGCCAGTCTCTGTTTGAAATTAAAAGCCACCGGCGGTTGCTATTTGAGTGGCGGCATTCCACCGAAGATCCTTCCCCTGCTGCAAACCGGCGAATGGCACCAGCATTTTCTGGACATGGGCCGCATGCGCCCCCTGCTGGAACAAATTCCGGTGTATGTAGTATTGAACAGCAAGACGCCTTTGCTGGGTGCGGCGTATTACGGGGCGTATATGGAGTACTAATTTGTAAGTAATAAGTTTTCAGTCTTTTTGATCAGCAGTGGGGCGAGAGGTAAGAGCTGTGAGGTAAGAGGCGTTTCAAATCATAATTGACGATCGTCACCCCCGTCCCGAAACATCGGGAGGGGTCTCCTGATAAGAAGTCAGTGCCAGTTTGTTACATTCGTACAGCAACTTATTCCCAGCACCGTCTCCCGCAGGGGAGGATGCGTATTAGAAACTGCAATCTTCTTCACCATGAAACTGCTTCTCCCCATCCTCTTATTACTGCAATGCAACGCAATGTTCTCACAAGCGCCGCACTACGAAGTCTACGCCGTACGCTTCGCATCGAGCGCTTATCCATTCACAATAGCCGACTGGGCAGATAAAGGTCCAAAAGACCCGGTGAAAATAGACTTCATGGTATGGTTGGTAAAAGGTGATAATGGCAAAAACATTTTGGTGGACGCAGGCTTTCTCAACGACATCCCCAACGCAGCAGAGTTTAAGATTGTCAATTATGTTCGGCCCGATTCGGCATTGCTGCCATTGGGACTCGCAGCAAAAGACATTACCGACATTATCGTAAGTCACCCCCATTGGGATCATATCGATGGATTAAATTTATTTCCGAATGCAAAAATCTGGATGCAACAGGATGATTATGGCTATTTCGTTGGACAAGCCTGGCAGAAAGATGGAGAACCCGGTGGCTTTGTGCAAAGAGATGTGCGCATGTTGCTCGAGTTGAATTTGGCTGGGCGACTCGTTCTTATTAAAGGTGATAACCAGAACATACTCCCGGGGATTACGGTATACACCGGCTCAAAACACACGTACGAATCTCAATACGCGTTGGTAGAAACCGGTAAGCGCAAAGTCATTCTTGCTTCTGACAATATCTGGGTTTATTACAGCCTGGAAAACCTCCGACCCGCTGCCTATGGCGGTACACTTGACACTACTGCCTATAAAAACGCGATGCTACGGATGAAACAACTGGCGCCCACCAAAAACGCCATCATTCCCGGGCATGATGGAAAGATCTTTATGTTGTTTCCCGTCATCTCCCCCGGGGTTGTAAGGATAGATTGAATATAAGATCTAAGATATTTAGATATAAGATGTCCTTCAATACAGCTCCCTGACCAAAATTTACAGACCTTCCCCGTAAAGTTCTGAACAATGACCACTGAGCGATAGACGATATAAGATGTGGTGAAATGAGATAGCATCTGAAGCGCAGGTACGAAGCCGCTTCTTCCGCCACCAGGAAATAAAATCTTTAAAAAATAAATGACAGCTCTCTGGCATTTACGGTTTACCGCATTGTCCCATGGACAGACCCGACCAGCAATTCGCACACATAAAGCCAGACCGAACCGCAGAAATCCTATACCACAACATCTCATATCTTATATTCTCATTTGTGTGTACTTTTTTCAACACGGACCATGGTATGCTTTTAGATACAGGCTGTCTAAATAAATACCTCAGTTATGCCATCACTACAAGGAAAAAAAATCGCCCTGCTCTCGGATAATGGATTTGAAGAAGAAGAATTAACAAGTCCTAAGAAAGCATTGGAAGAGGCGGGCGCAAAAGTAGATATTGTCTCCGCACAGCAGGGTAAAATCAAAGCCTGGAAACACGACCATTGGTCGATCGAAGTGGAGGTGAATGCAAATCTCGAAAAAGCCGATAGCCAGCAATACGATGCCCTGATGATACCGGGCGGTGTTATCAACCCCGACCAGATGCGCGTGAATCCACAGTATGTCCGCTTTGCGCAGGAATTCCTCGAAGCAGGTAAACCAGTAGCCGCCATTTGTCACGGGCCGCAATTGCTGATCGAAACCGGTATGATCAACGGGAAAGAGATGACCTCCTACCCCTCTATTAAAACCGATTTGATCAATGCGGGTGTGAACTGGCAGGATAAAGAAGTGATCGTCGACAACGGACTGGTGACAAGCCGCAGTCCGAAAGACCTCGAAGCATTTAATAAAAAGATGATTGAAGAGATTGCAGAAGGTCGTCACGATACCAGGAACGCCTTTTCCCCTTCACCGGCGCAGCAGGCTTAATTGAATTGATCACTATTCACTCAGTATTATAAATTCTATGCGATCCATCTGGACAGGAGCCATTGGGTTCGGATTGGTAAATATCCCTATCAAGCTCTTCAGCGCCATTGAAGAGAGCAATCTTGACCTGGACATGCTAGATAAAAAAGATCACGCGAACATCAAATTCAAACGCGTGAACGAAAATACCGGCAAAGAAGTAGCCTGGGGAAACATCGTCCGTGGTTACAAAATCGATGATCGCTATGTGGTGCTGGATGAGAGTGACTTTGCTGAAGCCATGCCGGAGAAAACAAAGACAATTACGATCGATACCTTTGTAGAAGACAATGAGATTGACCCGATGCTCTATGAAACTTCCTATTATATCGAACCAGAGAAACAGGGTAAGCGTGCGTATGCATTGCTCAACGCAGCTTTGGTAAAATCAAAAAAAGCCGGCATGGGGTCATTTGTGCTGAGGAATAAGGAACACCTCTGCCTTATAAAAGCCAGCGGAAAATTGCTGGTATTGCACCGCATGCGCTTTCAATCGGAAATCAGGGAGCCGGATGAACTCGATATTCCCTCCACCGGACCCAAAGCAAATGAATTAAAAATGGCGCTTTCATTAATTGAGCAATTTTCAGGCAAGGCCGATGTATCCGCGTATAAAGACACTTATACCGATAAACTGATGAAACTGATCAAAGCCAAAGCGGCGGGCAAAAGAGCACCGGTGCATAAAATGAAAGTGGTACACAAAAAATCAGCCGACCTGATGGACCAGCTACGCGCCAGCTTATCGGGTAAAAGGAAAAAAGCCTCCTGATGGCAGGAAGGTTTTTAGATGGCTGGATTGCCAGATTTTTGATGTAAGAAATAAGATATAGAGATGTAAGATATTTCGCTTCCCAGCCCTTCTCCGCGAAGCGGACGCGGCATACCTACCAAGCCAAAGTTCAATGATAGATTTTTGCCTTGCTCGATTTTTTGATGTAAGAAATAAGATATAGGGATCTAAGGTATTCCGGATACCGTCCAGGTACTTGGTACTAGCTACTGGATACCACATACGCCACCAAGGCGGGAAGTTTTTTCCTCATGTATTCTCCATTATCAACTGATTATACCCGGCACTGTTTTCCCCGTTGATAGGACAGGAAAGTTTTATAAACAAAAACATGTGTTATGAAAAACGATCAAGCAAAAACAGGTGGTCAGGGAAGGCAGGAGCAAGGTGGCAATCAAGGTTCACAACCACTGCATACGCCGCCAAAAGGAAATGAAAAGTCCAATATCGGTGTAGACAATGAGGGAAAGATCAGGAAGGAGGACCGGTGGAATAAAACGGAGCAACAGCAGGGAAAGCCGATGCCGGATGCGAAAGACACGGGTACGCTGAACAAAAGAAAGCCGTCCATGGAAGAACCAACAATTGATACGCCGGCATTGAGTCCGGACG
>JAGWTK010000075.1 GCA_028876035.1 Bacteroidota bacterium | reverse complement strand
AAATAACTGCTGAAACTCGCATCCGTTAACCCCTCTAAACATACTAACTAATTTAGCTGCAATATACTAAATAAATTAGTTTGTTATCAGCCGCTGAACATTCAAATGAGAAAGTTCTACCTAATTCTAAAAAAGTTAAATCATCATACCGCCGGACAATTCAATTCTTTGTCCGTTTAACCAATTTGCTCCCGGGCTACAAATAAAGGCGACAGTCGCCCCGATATCCTCGGGCTCACCTACCCTGCCCAAGGCAGTAATGCCGGCAATCGCCTTTCTTTTTTCTTCATTGTTTTTGTTTGAACCACCGCCAAAATCGGTTGCAATTGCACCCGGTGCCACCACATTTGCCCGGATGTTCCGCGGACCCAATTCCTTTGCCAAACATCTTGTATAGGTTTCGATTGCGCCTTTCATGCTCGCATAGGCGGATACTTTCGGAAAGCTTACCCGGGTAAGACCAGACGATATATTTACGATGGCACCACCGTCATTGATAAAAGGAATTAATTTTTGCGTAAGAAAATATACGCCCTTCAGGTGCACGTTCATCATCAGGTCAAATTGCGTTTCCGTGGTTTCTGTCACTGAGCCATAAACGCCGGCGCCTGCATTGTTCACCAGGTAGTCAATATTGGGCGAGTGCTCATGCTTCTGCAGGTGTTGTGTTACTTGCTGTACAAAACTATCAAATGCCTTTATGTCTTGCATATCCAACGCATAGGCCGATGCCTTCCTGCCTAATGCCACTACTTCTTCCACTACCTTATCGGATTCTGTTTTATTATCACGGTAGGTGAAAATGATATTGTTTCCATTTTTTGCAAGATTGAGTACCATATCCCTGCCCAGGCCCCTGCTGCCACCGGTGACCAATGCGATTGTTGTCTTTGTCATACTTGAAATATTTTATCCCACAAAATTGCATACAAACGCCCTCGACCATTTAGTCAAATCAGCGTTTGTTGTAGCCATTTTTTACAAAGCCATATTCATCCCAAAACCCTGTGTCGGAAACGGAATTTAACCGGCCTTAATGGCAAAGGATTTTTATTGCATGGCCGCCAGCATCAATGCCCGATGATTTTCTTCCGGTGTTTTACACCCCATTCCGCCATAATCTGAATAAGTTCTTTAAATGAATTTCCATAGTCCGTAATCGCGTACTCCACGGTAATGGGCTGCGTGTCTTTTACCGTTCGCGAAATGAGTTTGTTCATTTCGAGATCTTTCAATTCACGACTCAATACTTTTCCTGATATACCATCTACCATCTTCAACAATTCACTGAATCGCCTCGGACTAAAGCACAAACAGGTTACAATAGATATTCTCCATTTGCCACCCAAAACGTCCATAATATCCTGGATAGCTTTCATTGAAAGGGTGCATGCCGCAGTGGATGGCTTTGCATCAGCTGGTTTCTTTGTTGTCACTGTATTACCCATACGTAAATTGGTTGCTTAAAATAAACTATTACCTATTGACACAAAGTTACAAATTGTCACCACATTTGTGCAAACAAAAATCAGAAACCATGAGCAAGAAAGTTGTTTTAATTACCGGCACGAATAGCGGGTTTGGCTGGCTTACAGCGAATACATTGGCCGATCTCGGACATACCGTATATGCAACCATGCGGGATACCCAAAGCAAAAATGCAGATAAAGCAAAAGCCCTCTCTACGGTGCCCAACATCACCGTTCTCGACGTTACGCTTACCAGTGAAGAAAGTGTACAGCATGCCATTGATTCAATCATTAAAAAAGAGGGCCGTATCGATGTGTTGGTCAACAACGCGGGATTTGGCGCATCCGGCGTAGCAGAAAGCTTTACTACCACCGACGTGGAGGAGATGTTTGGCATTCACGTAGTAGCCAACTGGCGCTTGATGAAGGCAGTATTGCCCTCAATGAGAAAGCAGGCGGAAGGCCTGATCATAAATATCTCCAGTGGAGCTGGTCGTTTTGCGTTTCCATTTATGACCGTGTACAGTGCGGCTAAGTTTGGCCTGGAAGGACTGAGCGAAGGCCTGCATTATGAAGTGAAGAAACTGGGGGTAGATGTGACCTTGCTGCAACCCGGTGCCTTCCCCACCGATATCCTGCACAAGTTAAAAACAGGATCGGATGCCGCAGTCACAGCTGAATACGGACCACTCGCAGCCATCCCCGAACAAATGGGGAAAGGCATCGCTCAATTATTTGAAACCGTAAAACCAGATCCGCAGGAAATAGCCGATGCGGTGGTAGACCTTATCAACTTACCGAAAGGTCAACGGCCGTTAAGAACTGTCGTTGATCCTGCAACCGGTCATATTGTAAGAGCCGCTAACGAAGGCGTGAAAATTGAATATGAAAAAACCCTTGCGGCATTTGGCATGGGGGAATTACTGAATTGAACCAATATGGAAGCATGATATAAAAAGGGACGAACTGCTAACAATGCAGATTGTCCCTTTTTATATTTTTCCGGTCCGCCCGGCAACGAGAGCGCTAACATTTTCGCAACACAAACTATCCCTTCGTTACGGTAAAATTCAAATTCGCACTCGGCGTGGTAGCATTGGTAGCAACCCCCGACTCAAGTTTTGTATTATTCGTCGTAAGCGTTCCCTGTCCAACGTAACTGCCGCTCACACTGGCAAGCGTAAAAAAGATATGCATCGTTACATTATTGGGACGAAGGTTCCAGGTACCGGTAAGTGCAAAACTGGAACCGTTGGTGAAACTGCCGGTTAAGGTGCCATCGGCATTAAAAGTCAAAACAAATGCTTTGTTGCTGAGACTAAGTCCGGGTACATTGGCCGTACCCGTCCAGGTGCTGCCAGCCGGGTCAAACGGTGGTGGCGTAGTATCTGATTTCTTACAAGACGTAAAGAACAAAAATGCGCTAAGCGCGAGCAGGAGTATCTTTTTCATTGGTGCTTTTTTTGGTTGCTTTCAGGATGTAATACTAGAGCTTATGCATTGCTAAGCGTATACCCTGAAAGTTGTATTTTGAATTACCCGTACTTGCGGCCACCTGCGTAACAAACTTTGGTAAATGAGTCAGATTGCCGGGCAATGTTATTGATGTCAACCAACGGGTGCCAATACAGCGCCAATGGCTCAATGAACTGAGTTTACATGGAGGCACAGCACGAACAGCACAAACCAATGAATACAAAAGTTCAACCCAAAGGCGATTTCCTGTTCTTTGACCTTACCGTACGCGCGCATAACAGCGGCAACTTCGCATATAGAACCATGAACGATAAACCACGAACTAAGAACTCGCTGCATTTAAGATATAATATTTGAGTATGTAAGAAATGGATCCAGATAATTAACTACCTGACTGTAGACCCGCAAACGCCTAAAGCCATTCCGCATGAAGGACTAAGAACCAAAAACCGTAAACTAAGAACACTGGCTACGGAGACCAGAACTCAAACCGTCCACTATCGACTTCAGACTACTGACTATGGACTAAAGACTACGATAGGTTTCATTCATCCATTGAAGTCCCTCAAACCTTGCCGATACTTTTCTGAGCCCGTTGTTATACGTGATCTCCATGAGCGCATACACCGGTTGTTTGGCTATCAGAGCGAAAGTGATACCCGCAGGTAATGGGCGTGTGAACGCGGAAGCCTGCGCAGCGGAATCCATTGGTAAGTTAATCGCACCAATCAGCGCATTGGTATTGCTGTTATAAAATTTAATATTCGCTTGCTCCAATTCCGGCATCAAACGCGGACCCAGGTAAAACAAACTCAATTTGGTTTGCGCAAGTCCATTGACCTTTGAGGGCAGCAGCTTCAGCCGCAGGCTTTCTTTTTGCAACACATCGAATGGTCCGGCAATGCCGTTCTTTTGTATCCGGAAGTTTTTTAACACCAGGGCCTCTTTACTCAGCAACTTGTGGTAATTGAAACTCACCACTGCGTAACCACCATAGGCCCAGTCGGTCCCCCAGCTGTTCTTAATGATAAATCCATCTTCCGTATAGCCAACAATGGTAACGCAATGTCCCCCGTCGATGAATTCAGGTTGCCCGCTCTTTGGATTTTTGTACCTCGGCCGGATTTCCATTCGCTTCATCAGTATTTTCTCCTCTATGAGCGGATCTTTTTTCTTCGCCTCGTACACCGACAACCAGCTGCCGTCTTGCTTTACCTGCATGATATCATCGAAGCTGATAACCGGATAGTCAATATTCAGACTGCTTAACTCCAGCAAACGGCTCCAGCCCGTACTATTAATATTATAACAAACCGGAATGGCTGTAATGCCGCTTTGTAAGAGTTGTTTGATGTAGTTGATGTCTTTGACCTTCTGTAGGTCGAGGTATTCAAATTGTTCTTCGCCGAGTTTATAACATTCTCTCCGGGCAGACTCAAAGATCTCAGCAGGAACATTTTTTGTTATGTCCATATACTTATTGAACAGATCGCTGTCGTTCCTCGCAATCGGCGCCGAGGGATCATAAGGCATCATCTCTTCCGGCACCAGTCCGCTGTAACGGATACAGTTGATGTAATTTTCCAGCATTTCGCCTTCATCGCTGAGGTATTCTTTCTCAGGCTGACCAGCAAAACTGAAATTGCGAAACGTATAGTGATTGTATTTGATCATCGCGAACACATACTGTTCACTCATATCAGATGGCACCAGCGGCGATGTTTCAAATGCGGCACAAATGCCAAAAGCGGTACAGGTACCCCGATCAGCCTGGTTCTTTACGGGTGACTGGGCAAAGGAGTAGTCGAGTCGCTGCTGGCCGATTGCAGCAGTAGCTGTTAGGAGCAGTAATAGGGAATGCAGAGGTTTCATAATGTATAAATCTATTGCTTTGGAGCCAGACATCTTAGCCGGAGACCCCCGTTTTCACGGGGGTGACGATCAAAAACGAAGGTTTAATTCCTGACACAGCGCCGGCGTCAGCCAACTTACAACTTAATATTTACCACTAATACTTCTCTATCCACGCAAACCGTGCAGCATAAATCGCCTGTTTGTTCTCCTGTATATATTTCAAAAAAGCCGCGGCCACCACGCTGAGCCGCTTCTGCTTCAGCCAAACGAGCCGCCAGTTTTCTACCAATGGCAAGCCAGCTACCGGAATGATGCGAATCTCCTTTTGCTTCAATTCATTTTTGATACTTAAAATAGATTGAATAGAATAACCCAGTCCGGCCATCACCGCCTGCTTCACAGCCTCGCTGGAAGTTAACTCGAAACGTACTTTGGGAGTAATGTGCACTTTCTCAAAATACTGCTGCATCTTCACCCGGGTGCCGGAACCTTCCTCGCGAAAAATAAGGGGCAGATCATCAAAGATATGCTTGCTGGCTTTTTTGGGCAGATCCCATTTCGACCGGTACGCACTCGTAAGTACAAGCTTATTGGGCAACAACACTTCCTGCTGCAGCGGCAGCTGATCGGGCATCACCGACACCAGTGCAAAATCTACTTCATTGTTCTCCAGGCTCTCGACTACCCTCGTTTTATTGGTGACATCAATGGCCAGATCAACTTTCGGATGCTGCGACAGAAATCCGTTTAGGTAATAGGGGATCACATATTTACCGGTAGAAGCAGCAGATAGTTTTAATCGACCCGACAACATCCCCCTGAATTCCTGGGTCTTGTAGTCGATATTGGCGACTTCCTGCAAAATGGTCTCCGCCATCTGGTACAATTCCTTTCCAAAATCGGTGATGTACAATTTCCGGCCAATGACTTCTGTCAGCGGAATGTCGAACTGATCCTGCAGGTTTTTCAATTGAATGGATACAGCGGGCTGGGTCATGTGCAGTTCCTCTGCCGCCTTGGTAACACTTTGCTTTTCTACAATCACGCTGAAGATGCGCAGCTGGTGAAAGGTATAATTCATAAACTTTCATTATGCTTTCTATAATAAAGATAAATGAAAATATATGACCTGCGCAGTGCAGATTTGCACTCATAAAATCAAACACCATGACAAAAATCACAGTTGCCCGGGGCGATGGTATCGGTCCGGAAATTATGGACGCCACACTCAATATCCTCAAAGCCGCAGGCGCCCAGCTTGACATCGAAGAAATTGAAATTGGCGAAAAAGTATACCTGGCCGGAAACTCTGCCGGCATCGAACCTTCCGCCTGGGATTCTCTCCGCCGGACCCGTGTGTTTTTGAAAGCGCCCATCACCACGCCCCAGGGCGGTGGATTCAAAAGTTTGAATGTAACCACGCGGAAAGTACTCGGCCTGTATGCCAACGTCCGCCCCTGCGTATCTTACCACCCCTATGTGCAAACCAAGCACCCCGTGATGGATGTGGTTATCATCCGCGAAAATGAAGAAGACCTCTATGCAGGCATTGAACACCGCCAGACCGATGAAGTGTACCAGTGCTTGAAACTGATTTCACGTCCTGGCACCGAAAAAATCATCCGCTACGCATTCGAATATGCCCGCGCCTACAACCGGAAAAAAGTCACCTGCTTCACCAAGGACAATATCATGAAGATGACCGATGGTCTTTTTCATAAGGTCTTCGAAGAAATTGGTGCGGAATACCCGGAGCTCATCAAAGAACACTGGATAGTAGATATTGGTGCCGCCAAACTGGCCGATACACCCGAAAACTTCGACGTAATAGTAATGCCCAATTTGTACGGCGATATCCTAAGCGATGTGGCTGCACAGATTACCGGTTCGGTAGGACTGGCCGGCAGCGCCAATATCGGCGACGGCTTTGCGATGTTCGAAGCCATCCACGGTTCGGCGCCCCGCATTGCAGGCATGAATAAAGCCAATCCTTCCGGACTGCTGCTCGGTGCCATCCAGATGCTGGTACATATCGGCCAGAACCAGGTAGCAGAAAACATCCAGAATGCATGGCTCAAAACCCTGGAAGACGGACAACACACGTACGACATCTATAAAGAAGGCACTTCAAAAGCCAGGTTGGGTACGGCTGAATTCGCAGCAGCGGTCATCGCAAGACTCGGACAAAAGCCTGCTTCGCTGCAGCCGGTCGACTACTCAAAATCTGCAGCCAACTTCCAGATAAAAGTCACCCCCAAACCTGCGGCGAAAAAAGAACTCATGGGTGTCGATGTGTTCCTGCATACAGCCGACCGCAACCCCGACCAACTGGCGGAAGCTATCCAATCGGCCACGCAGGGAGCGCTTTCACTCTCCATGATTACCAACCGCGGCACCAAGGTTTGGCCCAATGGCTTCCCGGAAACCTTCTGCACCGATCACTGGCGTTGTCGCTTTAAAAATCATAGCAGCATCACTTATGACGATGTACTGCAGCTGTTATCGGGCTTGCATGAAAAAGGGCTGCCCATCATAAAAACAGAAAACCTCTATCACTTCGACGGTGAACCGGCGTATACCGCTGCACAGGGGCAATAATTAAAAACCAATTAAACATCAATATGGACATTGAACTGATAAGCGGCGTATTCAGCATTGCCGAAGCAGAACAACTGCTGACAGCCATCTTTAATACCAAAATACAGTTTCACCAGAACCGGATTCGCACCACGCATGAAACAGAAGAAGACATCGAACATTCGGAGCGCAGGATTGTTCAGCTCGAGGAAACCCTGCGGAATGCAATCAGGAAATTGAAACAAAGTGGTCGCACCCACACGCACCTGAACGCACACATAGAAGTAAATACAATGGCAAGGCTCACGCCCTGATAAATGAATGACATGACAAACCATCCGGTTATCAGATGAAAAACCATTTTTAATTTTCTTTAACGAATTCGGGAGCATCTTGCAGGTTCGAAAAATTATATGGCATCACAACGACCCTCTTTACTACAATCCATCGGGAAGCTGCACCGCGTCCTGCTACTGGATCGCCGCGAAATCGGCGCCATCTATGTGTTTGCAGTGCTGGCCGGACTGGTGCAGCTCTCCTTACCCTTAGGCATCCAATCGATCATCAATTTCACCATGGCCGGCAGTTTGTCGACCTCCGTGGTTGTACTTATTGTACTCGTACTCTCCGGTGTTTTTGTGAACGGCCTTCTCCAGGTGAGGCAGCTGCAGATCATCGAAAAAATCAGGCAAAAACTGTATGTCCGTTACTCGCTTGAATTCAGCGAGCGGCTTCCACAACTCAATATGGAGAAGCTGGATCATGTTTACCTGCCTGAAACAGTCAACCGTCATTTCGAAAGCGTTTCCCTGCAAAAAGGATTGGACAAATTGCTCGTCGATCTGCCAGCCGCTGCAATCCAGGTTTTACTTGGCCTCATCCTGCTCGCCTTCTACCACCCTGTATTCATTGCCTTTGGTCTCGTACTGATCGGCGTTGTGCTAAGCATTATAATCATTACCTCGCAAAACGGATTGCAAACCGCTGTTCAGGCAAGCTCCTATAAATACGCCGTGGTTGCATGGCTCCAGGAAATAGCGCGAAGCCTCAAAACATTCAAGTATACAAAAGGCACATTCCTGCACATGCGCCGGACCGACGAACTGCTCAGTGGTTACCTCCGTACGCGCACCAGCTATTTTACGATTCTCAACCGCCAATTCTGGAGCCTTGTTTCATTCAAAACAGCGATCACCGCGGCAATGCTGATCATCGGCACTTTTCTGCTGGTGGATCAACAAATCAATATCGGGCAATTCATCGCTGCTGATATTGTCATCATTGCAATCATCGGTTCCATCGAAAAAATTATTACCCACCTGGACCCTGTGTACGATGCGATGGTATCGGTTGAAAAACTCTCGGATGTCACAGGCGCATCCACTGAAGAAAGCGGGAGTTTCGAATTCCCCGCGTCACCGGATGGTGTAGCGCTACGTTTCCATGAAGTGCAATTTGCTTACCACGACCAACCACCTGTATTGAGCAATGTAAATATTGATGTACAACCAGGACAGATGCTGTTGATCTGCGGGCCATCCGGCTCCGGTAAATCAAGCCTGCTCCGTTTGCTCACGGGTGCCTTTGTACAATATGAGGGTAGCATCACGCTGGACGGACTTCCATTGAAAAATTATTCGATTGCTTCCCTGCGCGGAAGAACCGGCATTTTATTGGGCAGCCAGGATATCTTCCAGGGCACGCTCTGGGAGAATCTTACCATGGGGCTCGCTGTTGCCCCCGCACAGGTCAATGAGCTGGTGGCCTTAACCGGATTAAACCGCTTTTTAGCACAATGTCCGAACGGTTATGATACCTACCTCCAACCGCTGGGCAACAAACTACCGAACGCCGTACGAAAAAATATTCTGTTGGTTCGGGCACTTTTGGGCAATAACAGGCTTTTATTATTGGAAGAGCCCTTTGAACACCTGGTAGAGCCGTTTCGGACTAATGTAATTCGTTACCTGGCCGACAAGAAAGAAACCACCGTGCTGATTGCTTCAAAAGATGAGGCGCTCTCCGCGTATTGTGATCAAATCATCCGGCTTGAAACGCCCGGAATGGCTTAAACCTATTACTATGGAAAATTACCTCCAGCCCGATATCAATACTGTTGCCAGCAAGCATAACCTCGAATGCGCAGACCATATCTACCGCATTCGCCGAAAAAACCATATCAGGCGATGGCTCTGGGGTTTGCTTATTTTATTATTTCTTTCGCTGTTTCTTCCATGGACACAAAACATTCAGGCAGATGGAAAAGTAACAACATTGCGCCAGGAACAGCGGCCGCAGGAAGTGAATACCATCATTGCCGGCACCATTGCCAAATGGTATGTGAAAGAAGGGGATATTGTGAAAGCCGGTGATACATTGCTGCAACTTTCTGAGGTAAAAGTGGACTACTTCGACCCCAAACTATTGGAAAGAACGGCTAAGCAGATTGAAGCCAAGCAACTCGCGTCGAAAGGCTATGCGCAAAAAGCGGGGACTGCCACCAGCCAGGAAGCGGCATTGGAACAGGGAAGAAAACTAAAACTACAGTCGCTCGAAAATAAGATCAGTCAGCAACAACTTAAGGTAAACAGCGATGAAGCAGATGTGCAGGCATCGCAGAATGAGCTTACTTCCTATACCCGTCAACTGAATGCAGCAAAGCAAATGCTCGACAGCGGCGCCATCTCCCTGAGTGATTTTGAAAGAAGAAAAATCAGTTACCAGAACGCCGTTGCCAAAAACAGATCGGCCTCCAATAAATTGTTGCAAAGTCAGCAGGAATTGGGTAACCTGCGCATCGAGCAGTTGGCCACTGTGCAGGACTATACCGATAAAATGGCCAAGGCCAGCGGGGAGAAATATTCAGCACTATCCAGCGCTGCCAGTACCGATGCAGAAATTTCGAAGCTGGAAAACCAGTACGCCAGTTATGATGCAAGGCGCAAACTTTATTTTGTAACGGCGCCGCAGGGCGGACAAATCAATCGCGCCAACAAAGCCGGCCTGGGTGAATTCATCAAAGAAGGAGAATTGATTGCCGAGATCGTTCCGGATCGCATTGAATATGCCGTAGAATTATTTGTAAACCCCATGGACCTTCCCTTGGTGAATCCGGGACAACGCGTTCGATTTGTATTCGATGGCTATCCGGCAATTTTATTCAGCGGGTGGCCTAAAGGCAGCTATGGGATATTCAGTGGTAAAGTGTCGATAGTTGAGAAGTCGATTCATCCAAACGGTAAGTTTCGTGTACTGGTGACAGAAGATCCGTCTGACCGCCAATGGCCGCCCCAACTGAGTATGGGTACTGGCGCAAAAGGGATTATGTTGTTGAGAGATGTGCGGATCTATTACGAACTCTGGCGTAATATCAACGGGTTTCCGCCGCTCTACTATAAACCCGTTGAAGACCCTAAAAAAAGTAAAGGCTAATTTATTGCTGACAATGCGCTCATTTTTGAATTTTACATTCCTGACAGGGTTACTGCTTCTTGAAGCGATGGCCGGAGCCAGTGCGCAAACGCCGCGTATATTATCGGCAGATGCCTATATCAATTATGTAAAACTGTTTCATCCCCTGGCGAAACAGGCGGGACTTCGGGTAGAGCGGGCGGATGCAGGCTTGCTGGCTGCAAGAGGCGCGTTTGATCCAGTGGTAACATGGGACCGGAACGATAAGGTGTTTGACGGTACGCCTTATTACCGGTATGAAGATGGCGAATTAAAAATCCCAACGATTACCGGCGTTACACTGAAAGCGGGGTACGACAAGGCCAATGGAAATTCCATCAATCCCGAACTCACGCGCGGCGCAGCTGGCTATGTGGGAGTAGAAATGCCGCTATTGAAAGACCTGGTCGTAAACAAACAGCGGGCAACGCTTCAACAGGCAAAAATATTCCTGCAACAATCGGAACAGGAACGGCGCAAACAAGTGAACGATCTTTTGCTGGATGCGCAAATGGCGTATTGGCAATGGGCAGCCAGCTGGCAACTGGCCAACACCTATGGCAATTATGCAGTGCTGGCGGCGAAACGGCTTTCACTGGTAAAGACTGGTTTTACCGCGGGCGATCGATCAGTTGCCGATACCATCGAAGCTTTTAGTCAATACCAGTACTACGAAGCACTGCGCAAGGAAGCAGGGATTGCCCTTAATAACAGCACTTACGAATTATCGGTGTACTTATGGGATGAAAAAGAACAGCCTTACTTTTTACCGGCAGATTATATTCCGGATGCAGTGGCGTTCGGAAACGCTTATCCGCTTCCCTCACTCGACAGCCTGGAAACCACTATCAGCAATACACATCCTGAGTTACTCAGCTATCGTTCAAAGCAGGAAATCCTCTCGATCGACCAGAAGTTGAAATGGCAGGAGATGTTACCGGCAGTTACACTGAAAGCAAACCTGCTCAGTAAAGATTATTTTCAGAAACTAAGTGTAAGCACTCCCTATATTGAAAATAACTACAAGCTAGGAGTATCTATTAAAACGCCGTTGTTCCTCCGCCAGTCAAGAGGTGCCTACCGCGAAGCAAAGTTGAAGCTGAAGGAGAACACACTGTTGCAACAAAACAAGGCCTGGGAATTACAAAACAAACTGCGTCGTTATCACCAGGAAGCCAGTTTGTACCAGGAGCAGATACGAACCATTCAAACAATGCGTCAAAGTTACCAGTCGTTGTTTTCGCTGGAACAAATGAAATTTTCACAGGGTGAAAGCTCGCTTTTCCTGCTCAATTCACGTGAAAACAAAGTCCTGGAAACCGATCAGAAGCTGGTGGAGCTTCAGATGAAATTGTTGAAAGCAGTGACCCAGGTGAAATGGGTGGCCGCATTGTTGTAGTTGAAAGTGGTAAGTCTTAAGTTTTAAGTTTTTCAGCGTCGCAATTTTTTGCGTCACCACTGCTTTTTTACGTCACCACTGCGAAAGCAGGGGTCTCACAACGATGATGGAAGCGTGATTCATATGCTCCCGTTTTGGTATCAAAGTGATAAACGGAAAGTGATTCCCGCTCTGGCGGGAATGACGCTTCATAGAATGACCTTCAACACAAACCTATGTGCCTATATGTCTATATGGTTAATAAGCTTTCTAACCAGCCGTCTCATCCGACAAACGCGTGAATTCTGAACCACTGAAAAGCCGGCTGAGTGACAGATCCTTTGTTTTTTTCCAGAGTTCCATGCGCGACTCCGGAACGATCCGCCAGAAATTTTTCTTTTTCATTTCGGCATAGTCGAGCGTCTCTGTTACAAATACCCCGGTAAGTGTGCTGCGGGTTTTGAAATGCACATTCACCTGTTGGTTCCTGCGCTTTGCCGTTTCAACAAACTTTTCGATGATTTCATTATTCATGCGTTCGCATTTTAGTGGACAATAAAAAATGTTTGAAAAAGCACTAAGCCTTCCTGCTCTGTGCCATGCGCTGCGAAGGGCGGCCATGA
>JAGWTK010000579.1 GCA_028876035.1 Bacteroidota bacterium | reverse complement strand
ACAGGCACCAGTCTTTGTACTTGGTACTTTGTACTAAAAAAGTCCCCCATTTCCGAAGGACTTTTTGAATATCATGAAGCTGAGGTTAAATAGCCACCCGCATCTACAGGCACCAGTCTTTGTACTTGGTACTTTGTACTAAAAAAGTCCCCCATTTCCGAAGGACTTTTTGAATATCATGAAGCTGAGGCTAATTAGCCACCCGCATCCACAGGGACCAGTCTTTGTACTTTGTACTTGGTACTTTGTACTCGATACTACTGCGGCAACAACACCTGCGTAATCTTATGCAACACGCCATTTGTAGCATTCTGATCGCTGCTGCCGGTTCCCGGCGTTGGATTCATAATAACACTTGCGGCACTGCTATTGGCAACGCCCTTCACCGAAATAGCAGCAACCACGGGCCCGGTAAATGTGGCGCTAACGGCTACACCGGGATGCGTAGGAACCGCGCCGTTCAGCAGCGTAACCACATTGGTAGTAGTCGTTGGCAGGTTCACGCTGAATGCCCTTGTGCCGAGCAAATGGTAAACAACAATGCCTTTCACCAGCATTGGCGTAAGCACCGGGAATAAAGCAGGATTGCTGAACACGGCCGGCGTGGCAGCCAGGGCCTGCGCAGTTGCCTGTGCATTGGCCGGCGGCATCCCCTGGGCAATCAGAGCCAGTGTGATTTGTCCGGTTAATACAGATCGGAAAGCAGTATCTACCGGCGCAAACACGGTGAGGTTAGCGCCGATATTGTCCAGCGCCCCTTGCAGAAAGCCTACCGTAGAAGGCGCAACAGCGGTACCACTATCTGCCCGCAGGATGGCGGCTTTAAGATAAGTAAGCGTTGTATCGGTATTGATTCGTGACCACAGCGAGGCACTCGGCGGAACGTTTACCGCAGCCGTATGGTGAATGATCCCATTGGTCGCAGCCAAATCGGCGGAGGTGATCGGAATATTGTTCACCCATACCGAAGCGCCACGTTTGCTGGGGAAGGTTGTGAGACGCAACAAGGCACTCAATGCCGGCGCCGGATTTAATATGGTTGGATACTGGAGATTCGGGAACGAAACCGGAAAACTGCTGCTGCTGAGCAACTGTGGCACGATGTTATAACTCACGATACCTGCTGCACTGCTGGCCGGAATGTTCGCCGTAATGAACCCGGAGAAAACCGCATCCGGTGCATTCAGCGGAACGGCACCGCCGGAAAGGCCATTGATCAGCACTTTCATCGCATTATTATCGGGCACAAACATCGTATACCGCTGGTTGGAATCGGTAATCGTTGGTGTAGACGCCGTGAGTATTCCCGACTTTATCACCAGCCGGTTATACAAACTATCGGAGGCGCTGGCGGCCAGCACCTGCGAGAGGCGGCTGCCAGCAGCAGTTTTGGGTACTTCCAGCGGTGTCGCCTGGTAGTTTAGTTTATTACAGGCAGTGCCCACCACCGCGAGTGCCGACAGGGAAAGGACTGCTAATTTTATTTTACGGATGGTATTCATACAATCGTTTTTGTAGTTAAGGATTAGAAAACATTGTAGGCAAATGCAACATAGTACAGTCCGCCTACCATGGAGTTACCTATCGCGTTGATATAATACTGGTTCAGGATATTGTTACCACCAATCTTAATGGCACATTTTGTCTTAGGCACTTTATAGCTGATTTGTGCATCTACTGTGCTTACGGCCGGTACATCGCCATTGCCGAAATCGCCGTCATAAGAGAATGCATCCTGCCAGCGCCATCCGATATTGAATCCGATACGTTTCCCGGCACCGAAACCCGTATTAGAGAATGAAAGGTTGGTGCGGTATTTCGGTGTGCTGAAAGACGAACGGAAACCACCATCATCCTGCAGGTTATCAGAAGACAGGTTACCACTCACTACAAAGTTCATCGGCAAACGATAATCGAGCGAAACACCAAATCCGTTTGTTTTCACTTTGCTGGTCGTATTGGCTGGTACCGAGAAGATTCTTCCCAGGTTGCTCGCATTGACGCCACTTGCTAAGCCCGTAACCACGGTCTGAATATTGCCACCGGTAGGCTGGATCACCAGGGTGCGATAGATAAAATCGCTGTATTGACCGGTGTAGAAATAGGCGTCCACCAACAGGTTTTTGCCAAGCAATCCCTTGTAACCAATTTCAAACGTGGTTACCGACTCTGGTTTTGAATCAGGAAACGCATATGCAGTGGTGCTCACTGTTGTAGGCTGCGCGTTGCTGAGTTCATATGCAGGCGTTGACTTGAGACTGTAATAATCAATAAAGTTTTTATTACCGCCAATCAGCTGCGTGTTAGAACCGATATTCAGGTTAATCCACTGCTGCTGCGTACTTGGGAAGCGATAAGCTGTCTGGTAGCTCAAACGGATATTGTTGTTCTCCGCTACTTTAACTACCATCGTAGCCCTCGGAGTGAACCGCCCTTTGAAGTTCTGGTTTTTATCATAGCGGCCACTCACCTGCAACTTCACTACATCGTTGAACAAACTGCGGGTAGCCTGCGCATACATACCGAATTCGTTGATACCAATCTTACCGGTACTGTCTGC
>JAGWTK010000578.1 GCA_028876035.1 Bacteroidota bacterium | reverse complement strand
GAGGATAAAACTGATCAGCTATGCTGATTTATAAAGTTGCAGGTAACGGGTACAAAGTACCAAGCCGAACGGTCATGATGCTTTTGGCAATACAAGGTTTTGAGTTTTGCGCTCGATTGACCTCTCACATTTCACCTCTTACCTCTCAGCTCTTCCCACTTATGCCCCATTCGCATTACACCCCCGTTTTGTCGCGCTAACACCCTTTAAATAGAAATAGACTATTCTAGTTTTGAACTATAAAATCAACGGTATGTCTGCAAATAAAATAACGCCATTCCTCTGGTTCAATAATAACCTGGAAGAAGCCCTGGAATTCTACCAATCAGTGTTTCCGAATGCAAGTGTGAATATTTTGGCGCGTTGGCAACAGGATTTTGAGAATGTGCCAAAGGGAGCAGTGATGACGGCTACCTTCGAGCTGGAAGGGCAAAAGTTTATGGCACTGAACGGGGGTCCGATGTTTAAGTTTAATGAGTCGGTTTCTTTTTTTATTGAATGCAACGATCAGCAGGAAGTGGATCATTATTGGGAAAAACTATCCGAAGGAGGCAGCAAATCCCGATGTGGCTGGCTCAAAGATCGGTTCGGACTTTCCTGGCAGGTAGTACCCAAACAACTCGGTGAACTAATGTACGGAAAGGATAAGAGCAAGTCCGGGAAAGTGATGCAGGCGATGATGCAAATGGATAAAATAGTCATTGCGGATCTGGAAAAAGCGGCGGGCGAATGATCTTACCAAGTACCAAGTACATAGTACAAAGACAATTCGCCGGAACGATTCCGGTCAGAAGCACTATTTAACTTTTGCAATTTGAATTTCCATAAAGCCTTACCGTTTACCTTCTACCCCAGTCCAATTGACAAGACTTAGGACTTAAAACTTACAACTTACTACTTATCTCCGTACCTTTTGCCCGATTCAACTACTGCTATATGAGAAATCGGCTTATCCTGTTTCTGTTCCTGTGCGCAACCGGCAACTGCCTGGGGCAAACAAGCAAAGCTAATGAATTCCCTGACCGGCAATGGTGGAAAGAAGCCATCGTGTACCAGCTTTATCCACGCAGTTTCCAGGACAGCGACGGCGATGGGATAGGCGATTTGAAGGGAATCATCTCAAGACTGGACTATTTGAAAAGCCTGGGTGTCGACGTCATTTGGCTGAATCCGATCTACCAATCTCCGAACGACGATAATGGGTACGATATCAGCGATTACAGGGCCATTATGAAGGAATTTGGAACGATGGCCGATTTCGACGCATTGCTAAAAGGCATGCATGAACGGGGCATTAAACTCGTGATGGACCTGGTGGTAAACCATAGCAGTGATGAACACGAGTGGTTCAAACAGTCCAGGAGCTCGCGCAACAGCCCATACCGCAATTACTACCACTGGTGGAATGCAGAAAAAGGGAAACCCACCTGGCGGTGGAGCTTTTTTGACGTGCAGCACGATGCCTGGAAATATGATTCGGCTACGAATGCATACTACCTGCATTACTTTTCACGCAAGCAGCCCGATTTGAATTGGGAAAATCCTTCATTGCGACAGGAAGTGTACGATATCATGAAGTTTTGGGCGGAAAAAGGCATCGATGGCTTCCGGTTAGATGCTTTTCAATTTGCGGCAAAAGACACCAGCTTCCCTCCCCTGCCTGAAGGCTACGAGAAACACATTGCAAAATATTATGGCATGGGTCCGGGCCTTCATGGTTATCTCAAAGAAATGAATGCGGCTGTTTTCAGTAAATACCCGGTGATGAGCGTGGCAGAGGGTGCAGGCAGCAGTTTCGAAGATGCACACGCATTGGTGGATGCGGATCGCCATGAACTCAACATGGCCTATGCTTTTGATGGAGTAGATTTCATCAAAAAACCCGGCCCTTACGACCTGCTGGCATTTAAACGCATATACAACCGCTGGGACAGCGCCTTTGCTAAAAAAGGATGGCTCTCTATTTTTCTTGCCAACCACGATAACGCGCGTATGGTTACCCGTTATGGGAACGACAGTCCGCAATGGAGGGCAGTTTCGTCGATGATGCTGTCCACTTTTATCATGACCATGCGCGGAACACCGTACTACTATAATGGCGATGAACTGGGCATGTGCAATATCCGGTTTAAAACGATCGCCGACTACCGCGATGTACAGACCCTCAACGGTTATGCCAACACAAAAATGAACGGCGGTGATACGGCAGCCTATTTGCTGGAACAGCAGTTTTCGGCAAGGGACAATGGTCGCACGCCGTTTCAATGGAACGCAGGTAAAAATGCAGGTTTTACTACCGGAACCCCCTGGCTGAAAATAAATGAAAACTATACATCGGTCAATGCAGCGCAGCAAGACAAACAAGCAAACTCACCATTAAAATATTTCCGCCAGCTCACCCGACTGCGAAAGGCCAACCCAGTATTGGTGTATGGAAAATACCAGGTGGTGGATCCTAACAACAAATCCGTGTATGCCTATACAAGGGAAGCAGCTGGCACAAAAATGCTGATACTGCTCAATTTTACGGACAGGCCCGCTACTGTGAATGTTGGCGCGTC
>JAGWTK010000577.1 GCA_028876035.1 Bacteroidota bacterium | reverse complement strand
CTTTGGGTAGAGGTGTTTGATAACGCTCCAGGCACCATGATCCAACCCCCATTTAAAATCGAGTTCAACCGTGGTTTTCTTTATGGTTTCTTTTGTTTCCTGCGCCAGTGAGGGGCTGCCTTTTACCGGATATTGAACCTGGTAGAGTGCATCGGGGAACCCGCCAAAGTCATGGATGGTGGGCGGCTGATCCATGGCGGTTACAAAAGTGCCGGGTGTTTCCCAGTGAGCTGAGATGCAAAGAATAGCCTTTGGCGTCGGCAATTCAGCGGCTGCCTTCCGAAATCCTTTCACGAATTCATTTTCCTCAATAGCGTTCATAGGGCTGCCATGGCCCAAAAACAGAACCGGCATCCGGGTCGTTGCCGGGAGGGTATTGCTTAATTGCTGAATCGTTGCCAGGCTCATAAAAAATAGTTGAAGTGACACGTAGCACTGCAAGATACGCTGCCAATCGCCTATTTCAATGTCTAAACATTAAATTAACAGTTTTTTCTTGCTTTGATTGCCTGATTATTGACTGTGAGCTGGTGACCATTGAATCCGAAAGCCATGGCTACAGGTGGGCAGATTGGCCAGCACAGATTTGACATGTCTTTTTTCATCGGGCATCACGGTAATGTATAAACGTTATTTTTTAACAGCATCCCGCGACAGCAGCTGCAGGTAGTAACAATAGGCGAGTTCTCCTTTTCTGAGACTTGACACACGGAAGAATTCGTTATCGCTGTGCCAGCGCTCATCGGGTTGTTGAAAACCCATGGAATATGCGTAGAGACCGAGTTCTTGTTTGATATTGATAAGTGGTCCCACTGTTCCTCCCGTCGCCAGTTGGATGGGCGCTTTGCCATACATTTTCTCAAGCGTATTAGCAACATACCCGAAGGCTTTATTATCGGCAGGAAATTTCATGGGAACCGCGTATCCCTGGCCATAATGGAAAACGGCAGAAGCACCCGTTGGAAGATGGCTCTTGATATGGTCCACTATTTGGTCGATAACCTCTTTGCCATTTTGATTACTGACCAGCCGGCACGTGATGCGCGCCATTGCATTGGCAGGAATAATGTTCGAATGTCCTTCCGGAGCCGTATAGCCACTTTGCATTCCCACTATTTCAAGCGTTGGCCGGTACCAGATGCGTTCGAGCGGAGAAAAGTTCGTGTCGCCCACTTCCGCCGTTGTACCCAGCAATTTCATGTCGTCATTTTTGTCATACGGCACCTTTGCAAGCAGTGCTTTTTCATCAGCGGTTAAAGGTGCTACTTTATCATAAAAGCCTTTCACGGCTACATTTCCCTTCTCGTCGTAGAATGAAGCAATTACCTGGGCCATGGCAACGGCAGCATTAGGGGTTTTGCCACCGAATTGTCCGGAATGGGCGTCCATATTGGCTGTCTTCAGGATGAATTCAAGCGTGGCCGCACCACGTAGTGCCATTACCATCGATCCTGTGCTGTCGTTGGGTTGATCGCCGTCTGCGTTAATAGCATAGTCGGCCCTAAGCAGCTGTTTGTTTTTTTCCAGGAAGGAGCCGAAATGCGGACTGCCGATTTCTTCTTCGCCGTCGAACATAAACTTGATATTGACAGGTAAGTTTCCATCAAGAGCCAGCATGGCTTCGGTCGTAAGCAGCGTGATCATCACGCCGCTTTTGTCATCGCTGGCCCCTCGCCCAAAGATCTTTCCATCCTGCACTTTTGCGGAGAAAGGCGGGATGCGCCATTCCGATTCCTTGACAGGCTGCACATCGTAATGCGCATATACAAGAAGGGTAGGTTTGCCGGGTGCTTTCTCCCAGCTGCCAAATACCACTGGGTTGCCGTCCGTAGGGATCAATTGTGCATTGGAGAGACCAATAGATTTCATTTTGTTGACTATCCATTTAGCGGCGGCCTGCACGTCTCCCGCGTGTGAAGGGACCGAGGAGATAGCCGGTATGGAAACAATCTCTGTGTATTCACGCAGGTGCTGTTCCTGGTGGCTGGTAAAATATTGTTCGTAGCGCGCCAAGGGAATATCGGGAAGTTGCCTGGTACTGACTTTCTTTTTTTGAGCGACGGAAAATAAGGGAAGGAGCAAGAGGGCGAAATGCAGTTTGCGCATAGTGGAGTTGGTTTATGGGAAGATACGGCAATATTAAAATGTGCAAATGCCCGCCCGGCCAATGCCATTCAGACGGGTGTAAATGTCCGTCCCAGCAACCTTGTTCAGACCATTGAAAATGTGCCCATACAATGGTTTGGCCAGTATAACCTAACTGGCTGCATATTGATTTAAGTAGTTGCTTTTATTAATTACATTTCTGCGATGGTATTATCCAGTTTCTGTACCTGAGAAAATACCAGCAAAAGATGCAGGGGTAGATGATGAAAACATCGCGGCCTGATTGTTAAAAGGACGTGTGCAGCGGGTGTAATCCTCCTGCAGTTTGCATGGTCAAATAAACTCGCTAGAATCGTCACTCAGAAGAATTTTCAGGCGAATTGCTCAGAAAGCTTGTTCAGACATCTTGCTCAGAAGAGTTGCTCAGAGGACTTCTTCTGAAAACGTCTTCAGAA
>JAGWTK010000074.1 GCA_028876035.1 Bacteroidota bacterium | reverse complement strand
GCCGGGGTACGATGCGGGTAAACCAAAATTATACCCCGTCATTTATTACCTGCATGGATTTATGGGTACGGATTCTATCAGTCCGGCCATGAAGGCAATCCTCGACCTGGGTATCCAGTCAATGAAAATTCGCCCGTTTATTTTTGTGCAATCGAACCAGTACACGCTATTTGAAGGGAGCTTTTATAGCAATTCTTCGCTCACTGGTAACTGGGAAACTTTTACCTGCGGCGAGTTGGTAGACTATATCGACAAACATTACAAAACCATTGCAAAACGTACTTCCAGAGGTATCGCAGGCCATTCCATGGGAGGCTACGGAGCGTTTAGTATCGGCATGCACCATCCCGAAGTGTTCAGCAGCATCTACGCACTGAGTCCGGGTTTACTGGCCATGGTCAAGGAATTCGGTCCGAATTCGAATTCTTTTAAAGATTTGCAAAAGATCAAAACCATCGAAGAATTAAAATCCACCTACTTTCCGAAGGTGCTGGTAGCGGTGGGCCGCGCCTGGTCGCCCAATAGCAACAAACCCCCTTTCTATTGTGATATGCCTTTTACTTACCAGAATGATCAACTGGTGATCAACCAGGAAGTGCTTCAGCAATGGGAAGATCATATGCCGGTTTACAGTGCAGAGAAGTACGCGGATAATTTGCGACAGATGAAAGCCATCAAACTCGACTGGGGCAGAAATGATGCTCCGCGGTTTCCGGTGCAGATTGGTATGCTGAGTCAAAAGCTCGAGAATCTTGGCATCAATCATTTTGCGGAAGAATACATCGGGGATCATACCAATAAAATCTGGACGCGCGACGGCAGGGTGTTGAATGATGTACTCCCCTTCTTCAACGACTACCTAAACTTCGAGTAATGGCATTCATTGGATTAATTACCATCCTGGTTTTCCTGCTGGCTGTTATATCAAAAAAGCTATCGGTCACCACGGCACTGGTGGTTATACCTATATTGGCAGGTCTGATAGCCGGCACACCCGTCAAACAACTTGGCAGCATCATGCTCGATGGCATTAAGCAGGTAGCGCCTACCGGTATTATGCTGGTATTTGCAGTCTTGTATTTCGCTATTATGCTGGAAGCTGGATTGTTTGATCCCATCATCAAAAAGATTGTAGCACTTGTTGGTGGTGATCCACTAAAAGTACTGATGGGTACTGCTATCCTCAGCATGATTGTGCACCTCGACGGCGATGGCACGGCTACCTTTATGATCGTGATTTCTGCCTTCCTGCCCATCTATGAAAAATTGAAGATTAAAAAAACCTACCTGGCTGGCATCGTTGCGCTCGCAGTGGGTCCCATGCACCTGGTCCCCTGGTCGGGCACCTCCGCGAGAGCGATTTCTACACTCAAGACAGAAGCGGATTTGTTGTTTCGTCCGAACCTGCTGCCGATAGCTGCCGGACTGGTATGGGTGGTAATGGTGGCCTGGATCTGGGGAAGAAAAGAGAGAAAACGCCTGGGTGTTCAACCGACCCTTATAATAGAAGCTGATCACCTGGGGGATCATAAAGGATTGAAAAGACCACGGATCGTCTGGCTGAATGGTATACTAACCATTCTCCTGGTTGGGTTACTCATTAAAGGATTCTGGCCTGCGCCGGTACTTTTTCTTGTCGCATCTGTACTGGCATTGTTGGTTAACTATCCATCCTTGCCTGCGCAGCAACAAGTATTCAAACTGCATGGTGCCGCGATCTTCAGTGTGTCGTCGATGATATTTGCTGCAGGGATCTTTTCCGGCGTCCTTACAGGAACAAAAATGATCGAAGCTATGTCGCTCGCATTCGTGAACATGGTGCCACAGGGCCATGCTAACATCATTCCTGTTACTACTGCCATCACCAGCATGCCGATGAGTTTGCTGTTTACACCCGATGCTTATTATTTCGGGATCGTGCCGGTATTGGCAAAATCGGTCAGCGCGATGGGCATGGACCCGCTGCAAATCGGAAGAGCCGCCTTATTGGGACAGATGACAGTTGGATTTCCCCTTTCGCCATTAACGGCATCAACTTTCTTATTGATAAACATGACCGGTGTAGAATTGGGTGAGCACCAGAAAAAAGTATTTCCCTGGGCCTGGGCGACTACTACCATTATGACATTGATGGCGCTAGTAAGTGGATCGATTAGTATATAACCATGAAAACAATCAGAATCGGATCGGGAGCAGGATTTTCGGGTGACCGGATCGAACCTGCTATTGTGCTGGCAGAGAAAGGTGCGCTGGATTACCTCGTGCTCGAATGCCTGGCGGAAAGAACGATTGCGCTGGCGCAAAAAAGAAAACTGCAGGATCCCTCAGCGGGCTATGATATTCTCCTGGAAAAAAGATGTCGTCCTTTACTACCCTTACTGGCCGCCAATAAAGTCCGGCTGATCAGTAATATGGGGGCGGCTAATCCGCTGGCAGCAGCAAAAAAACTTCAGTCCACCGCAAACGAACTTGGACTCAAATTGAAGATCGCCGCTGTAACGGGTGACGATGTGCTGGAATATGTCCGGCAACATGCGGGCAACCTGAAGGCAATGGAAACTGGTGGGGGTATTGACACTTACACACCTGTTTCCGCCAATGCTTATCTCGGTGCAGAGGCTTTGCTACCGGCACTTGCATCTGGAGCAGATATCATTATTACGGGACGCGTTGCTGATCCTTCACTCTTTCTCGCGCCAATGATTCATGAATTTGGATGGCAATTGAATGACTGGCAAAGGCTTGGACAAGGAACCGTTATTGGTCATTTACTCGAATGTGCGGGACAACTCACCGGTGGTTACTATGCAGATACCAATAAGAAACAAGTACCCGGACTGGCGCATCTTGGATTTCCCCTGGCAGCGGTCGACGCCAATGGCGAGGCAACGATAACCAAGGTAGAAAACACCGGTGGCATCATCAACAGCGCCACCGCGAAAGAACAATTGCTGTACGAAGTGGTTAACCCCTCCGCCTATCTTACCCCCGACGTGAGTGCCGATTTTACACGTGTTCAAATCCATGAAGCCGGGGCTGATCTTATACGGGTCACCGGTAGTTCGGGAACAGATCGGCCCGCGCAGTTGAAAGCAAGCGTAGGGTACAGCGCATATTATTTGGGTGAAGGAGAAATTACTTACGGAGGAACGGATTGTTTGCAGCGGGCAGAACTGGCCGCAGCGATCATCCATGAAAGAATAGGTGCGCAATTCGAAGATGTAAGAGCGGATATTATCGGTGTTCAGTCATTGTATCCATCCAAACAAGACGCCAAGCCTGCAGAGGTTCGTCTACGGATTGCCGCCAGGGCGAAAAACATCGAAGCAGCAATGCTCATTGGCGAAGAAGTAGAAGCCCTGTATACAAACGGTCCGGCCGGCGGTGGTGGCGTTCGAAAATCCGCTACGGAACAAATCGGCATTGTATCCTGCCTGGTACCCCGCGACATCATTAAAATAGAAACCCATTATTTCGAATCATGAAACTGTATGACATAGCGCATAGCCGGGCTGGTGATAAAGGGAATACTTCAACGCTTTCATTGATTCCCTACAAGGATTCGGATTTCGAATGGCTATGTCGGGAAATTACCGCGGATAAAGTATCCAAACATCTGCAGGCATTGGTAAAAGGAACCGTCACCCGTTATGAACTCCCGCTGATTGCGTCCTTGCTATTCGTGTGTGAGGATGCGTTGGATACCGGTGTAACAACCTCCCTGAGGGTGGATCCGCATGGGAAGACGTTATCGTCTTTCCTGTTGGAGATCGAGATCGGCGACCGTTGACCTGCGTCGCAATGTCATTTCAATCCGGCCGCCAACGCTGCCATCGTCCGCGCATCTTTCACGGTATATTTTGCCCGATCGATGATCCCGCCGGTATCCCAGAAGAAAGGTTTCATTCCATTGGCAATGGCTTGTTGGGTGACATACGTGATCCAATAATCTACTGCATCGTTGTGCGTGGCCAAATCAGCGGGTACATGCGATGAGCCGCCGCGACGATATGCGCCGAATTCTCCCATTAATACGGGAATGCCTTTGTCGACAAATTTTGTTTTCATTTTTGCGAAGGCCGTATTTACGTCCGACTCTTCACCCCAGGTAGCATTCCGATCGGGTTCAATGGTAGAATGATGACCCGCGCCCCAATAGTAAAACATCTTGCCCCAACTGGCATCACCATCCAATGCGCAAAACTGAAAAGGTGTGTAATAATGGACTTCCACCATCAAGCGGGCGGCAACGGCATCTGTGGGCAGGGTGTTCATCAGGCTGGCTGTTTTGTCAATATCGGTGGAGGGCCCCTGGACGACCAGCGTACGGTAACTGTTTTTGCCGCCCGTTGAACGAACAGCCTCAATAAATGCCTGGTGGTAACTGAGCAGGATGGACATCTGATCGGCATTGTCCACCGGAGGTTCGTTAGCACCCGCAAACATCAAATGCTCGTCAACATCTCTTAAGGCGGTAGCAATCTGTTCCCAGAATGCTCTTTGCTTAGCGATAACCGAATCCTTCTTCGCTGCATTGATATTGCCATCGAGCCAGCCACCATCCCAATGGATATTCAACAATACATACATATCGTTGTTCACGCAATACTGCACCACCTGCTTCACGCGGGCCAGCCAGGTATCCTGGATTTTAGCAGTCACCGAATTCGAATATTGGTTCCAGGAACAAGGTAGCCGAACTGCCGTGATACCATTTTGTTTCAATGCCTGGATATATGCTTCAGTGATTTGCGGATTACCCCAATTGGTTTCGCCGCCAATGGCCTCCAGCGTATTACCGATATTCCAACCCAGTTTAAATTTTGCAGCAAGTTGCACCGAATTACTGTTCATTCCCACGGAGTCGGCCGGCTTGGGTGAAATATTATAGGAAGGAAAGATGTTCCCCGACTGCGTAATACTGATGGTAACTGTTTTGCCATTGCTTGCAGTTATGGTAACCGTACCCGATCTCGATGCACCGCTGCTATTTGAACTGGCAGTAAAGATCAAACTTGTATTGCCCGTATTTCCTGAACTGCTGTTCAGCTGCAACCATGCAGAGAGCGGGTTACTCACCGTCCAGGAACTGTTACATGCAATCACTACCGTGAGGCTCTCCCCCTGCATCCGAAAATTCAGACTGGTTTGATCGGCTGTTAGCACAGGCGTGCTGTCCGCTTTTTTTTTACATGCTGTGAACATTAACAGGGCTGTACAAATTACCCACAAAAGTCTCCGGTAAGACGGTATTGCATTCATTGATGGCATGCGTTTGTTCTTTAATAAATCAACCGCTACTAAAGATTGGAAATATTCTTGTTAAATGGAAATCGGAGGAAGTTGTAAGTTATAAGTTTTAAGTTCTAAGTCCTCTTTCTTCGCCGTCCGATCTCAGAGTTATTCCGGATTTGACTCCGTGGTGACGCACCGTCCCTTTCAGGAGACGGTGCTGGCAAAGAAATCTTCGATTACCGATAAACCTCCGCCATTCGGGCGAGGAAACGAGTTTTGAGTCCTCTTCCTCCGCGCACGAATAATACTTCCAGAAATCTAAAAATCAAAAAATCCTACTTGAATCTCCCCTTCCCGCAGGAAAATTACAATAAAACCCACTGTAGGATTCTGTACTTGTTTTAGACAACAATTCCTGTTATTTGTACAGGGCTTATGCAGCATTGACCCTGATTGCTTTTCCAAAAACACGCCATCATGAAATACCTGCTTCTCATTGCAGCCGCTATTATTGTCGGGCTAACGAGCATGGCCCAGCATGTTCAAATCAGCAAAGAAGAATTAATTGCTTTAACGCCCGAATGGAAGGGAGAACGATTTCCCGATGGCCGGCCTAAGGTGCCGGACGATATTATCCGTCGTATGAAATCAGTGAGCGTTGAAGAAGCCTGGGCTACGATGAAGAATGCGGGCTATGGATACCAGGTAGCGGATGATTGGAAAACGATCAACCCCGACAGTGTATTGGTAGGTCGCGCTGTTACTGCTACGTTTATGCCTGGCCGTCCGGATGTATGGGCAGCGATCGATTCATTGGGTAAAAAAGAAGGCCGGCGTGCACAAAATGTCTGGGCGGTAGAAACATTGGTACCAGGCGATGTGTACGTGGCCGACCAGTTTGGCGCCAAAAGAAACGGTCCCACCATTGGCGATAACGTAGGCAGTGCCATCTACGCAAGAACCGGCAATGGCATCGTATACGATGGTGCCATCCGCGATCTCGAAGGGTTGAAAGAAATTGGCAACTTCACTTCTTTCTATACTAGCTATGATCCATCTTACCATAATCCCGGCGCTGGTGCAGCCAGGGATCTCACCACCATGATCGTGGGCATCAACCATCCTACCCGCATCCGTACGGTTACGGTAATGCCGGGCGATGTGGTGCTGGGGAAAATGGGCGTAGTGGTATTTATTCCCCCGCAATTGGCAGAACGCGTTGTGAAGACTTCCGAAATCGTGCGCCTGCGTGACCAGTTCGGACACCAGCGTTTGAGAGAAGGTAAGTATACGGCCGGACAAATCGATGCACGATGGAGCGATGAGATCGAAAGAGATTTTTCCAAATGGCTCAATGATCATATCAACGAATTACCCGTTGGCAAGGCACAGATTCAGGAATACCTGAAAGATCGGACCTGGTAATAGAATTGTACAGAAAAATTCACCACTGCATCAGCACCCTTACGATTAGTAAATTTTGAAACAATGCCGAACACAAGAAGATCATTTCTTTCGAAGGCCGCATTAACAGCAGCGCTTTCTCCCTTCGCTACGCTGGGCAATGGCTTTGGCCGGGAACTTGGACATGCCATCGAAAAAAAAGCGGTAAGCTCCCCTCCCACTGATTTAAAGATCACCGATGTGAAATGCGCTTATTCCGGGGGCGGACTCTTTGTAAAAATCTATACCAACCAGGGCATCTGGGGAAGTGGTGAAGCAGTAGATGCGGTGGCAGGAACCTATTATCTCGTACAAAGATTGGGCAGGATCATTAAAGGAAGAAATCCGCTCAACCCCAACCGGATTTTTGAAGAGCTGCGCAAGGGCGCATTCTTCGGTGGCGCACAATCCGGCGTGTACGTGGCCGTGCTCAGTGCCTTCGATGCAGCACTCTGGGATTTATGTGGTAAAGCGCTCAACCTGCCCGTATACCAATTACTCGGTGGAAAATTCCGGGATAAAGTGAGGGTCTATTGCGATACCGAATTATACACCGTCAGAAATCCGGTACCGGACGATTACGCCAAAGCGGCGATGGATGCCGTGAACCGTGGTTATACCGCGGTGAAGTTTGATATTGACTCCGCCACCGACCCCAACAAATACGACCGCTACAACTGGACCGCGAGCAATGCCGAGCTCGAGAGAATGTACGAGGCTATCGCAGCGGTACGCAAAGCGGTGGGTCCGCATATCGACATCTGCGTGGATATGCATGGCCGTTATGATGCACCCACCGGGCGCAAAGTAGCGAAGATGATGGAACCACTCAACCTCATGTGGCTGGAAGAACCTGTGCCAGCCGATAATATCGACGTGTACAAAACCATCACGCAGGAAACCAGCACGCCTATTTGCGGGGGAGAGAATTTCTATCTCGCTTATGGCTATGCGAGATTGCTTGCTGAACAAGCCATCGATATCATTATGCCGGATCTGCAGAAATGCGGCGGACTGGGCGAAGGTCAGCGCATTGCCAACCTTGCCAATCTCTACTACATTCCCTTTTCACCGCATATGGTGGGTTCCTTCCTCGCTGCGATGGCCACGGCGCATGTGTGCGCATCGGTCCCCAATTTCCATATCCTCGAATGGCAAACGCTTAGTGATACGGAAGCAAAATGGAAGGAGATCGTAACCTATGACAAGCCTTTTATCGAAAAGGGTTTCCTGGTACTTTCCGACAAACCGGGCATTGGTGTAGAGATAAATGAAGAAGGGTTGAAGAAGTATGCGACGCCGGGGGTACCTTTTTTTGAGTAGTAAGTTCTAAGTTTTAAGTTGTAAGTACCCAGCATCGCCGTTTCAAATCCCGAAAAAGTTTTAAGTTCTAAGTTATCGGTGTCCGGGAAAAACTGAAACGATCGATGTAGACTTGCATCAGGTGAGTGTTTGAGGGACTTGATGAAGTTTGGGGGTTGAAGTTGTGATGTTGACACCAGTACCCCGATAAGCCGCCTTCTTTTTCCGTGGGCTTTGTTGAACTGGAGAAATAGTTGTCGGCTGAAACCCTTGATACTGCCCGGCTTTAACAGGCAAAGGAAAAAGTAGCGGCGTTCGGGGTACGAAGCCCGCCGGCTATGAGGCGATCTATCAAAAACATTAACCGGACAATAGTGGTTCTAAGTTTTAAGTTCTAAGTAACCGGCATCGCAGTTCTACATCCAGAAATCCAGAAATCTAAAAATCTATAAATCTAACTATCATGATTGTTCAGTCTAAGCGTACCACAAAATTGCTCTTGTTGGCAACCACATTGTTCGTGTCGACATTGTCCGCAACCGCGCAGGATGGCACCATCTATCCATTGGATGCACCAAAAGAACCCGGTGCAATTGTGCTCGGCACGGGCGGCGTAAAAGATCAGCCGGCCTCCGAATCCTGGTTTAAGCAATGGGGCGATCCAATGGCCAGGAATATTACCGTTGCTACGCTAACACCTTTTCTTCCCAAGCCGGGTACTGCTACCGGTGCCGCTGTGATCGTAGCGCCCGGTGGTGGATTCCGCTGGTTATCGATGGGCAACGAAGGATGGGAAGTCGCACAGGCTTTGGCCGATAAAGGGATCGCTGCCTTTGTCCTCAAGTACCGCCTGTTTCCAACCGCGCCATCGCTGGATTCATTCAAAGCATGGATGAATCGCCCGCGTCCTGCTCCGGCACCGTCGACCGACAGCACAAAAAAAGCAACCGCCCCTCCGCCGATGCAAATGGATTTGTCGAACCAGTTGCAAGATGCTGAAGCGGCTTACGCACTCATTGTAAAACGCGCCCAGGAATGGAATGTCGATGTAAACCGAATTGGCATGATTGGTTTTTCCGCTGGTGCTGGCTTAACCATGCATTGCACCCTGCATTCAACGGCTATGAAACTGGCTTTTATCGGGCCGATCTATGGTGGCATGGGACCGGTGGATGTACCAAAGAATGCGCCGCCGATGTTTAATGTAATTGCTTCCGATGATTTTCTTTTTGGCGGACAGTTTGGCGTCATTGGTTCCTGGTTCAAAGCAGGCATACCGGTAGAGTTTCACCTTTATCAAAATGGCGGACATGGATTCGGCCTGGGCAATCCCAACCGTACCAGCAATCGTTGGTTTGATCAGTTTGTGTATTGGCTGGAGGTGAATAAGTTTTTGAAAGCCAGATCAAACTAATCAATATTATTCTGGCTCCGAAGAAGTTGTAAGTATTAAGTTCTAAGTTTTAAGTACCCAGCACGGCATTTCTAAATATAGAAATCTAAAAATCAAAAAGTCACGCACTGGCCGTATGGCATTGCCTGCGGCCTTAGTGATTAAGGATACTGGGCGTAGGGATATGCCTACGCCCTTGTTATCTTTATCGATCCAGCATTAAGCTGGGCGGCACCTACGTTTAACACGCTCCTATGCGCTAAAACCTCAATACCGTTTCCACCGTTCTCTTACCCACCCACTCGATGCATTGGGCTGACAACCGCCGATTGAAAATTGCACTTTGCCTTTCGGACGAATGGCGTTTCCGTTTTCATCGTATTCTCCCAGTTCATTGACGGGGATGGAAAATGAAACAAGTTGTTGCTGCCCTTTTTTCAGGAAGATGCGTTTGAAACCGCGCAGCGAACGGATAGCGGTATGCGCGCCGGGAACGGAAACATATAGCTGCACCACTTCTTCTCCATCCATTGTTCCGGTATTCTTCACAATGGCGGAAACGACAACGGCATCCGTGCGCGATGAAGATTTTGTTACGGTCAGCTGCTGGTAAGCAAACCTGGTATAGCTCAGTCCGTCTCCAAAACGATACAATGGTTCCCCCTTGAAGTAACGATAGGTTCGGTTGTCCATGTTGTAATCGTTGAAGTCCGGCAGGTCATTATCAGATTTGTAAAATGTGAGGGGCAGTCTGCCGGCCGGATTGTAATCGCCGAACAACACATCTGCAATGGCCGTGCCGGCTGATTGTCCGCCATACCATGCATTCACAATGGCGGGGATATGTTCTGCTTCCCAGGGAATGGCGATCGCGCTGCCCGTCATCATGACAAACACCACAGGCTTACCGGTATTGTTCAACTGTTGCATTAACTGCGTTTGTACAGCGGGTAGCAGAATGGAAGTTTTGTCCCCACCGGAGAAGCCAGCATAATTCACCTGCATCTCCTCTCCTTCCAATTGCGGGGAGATGCCACCCACAAAAATGATTGCATCGGCGTCCTTCACGCGATTGATCAATGCAGCGAAATCTGTTTTTTGAAAATGCCCTGCACGCAAACGTACCGAAGCCTTCCCACCGATTTGATAGTACTCAACAACGAGGCGGTAGGTCTTTCCCCTTTCGGCGGCAAGCTGACAAGTCCGTGCCCCCCAGCGGTTGCGGGTCCAGGCGTTGATGGCTTCTTTGCCATCAATGAAAAAGCGATAGCCTTCATCGGCATCAAGTTCGAAGGTGACCAGTCCGCTTTCGTTTGCGATGAACTCGGTGCTGTAGCGTGCAGAAAAATTATACGCCTTTAAGGTATCGAAAACGATTTGTCCTTCCTGCCAGAAATTATCGAGCTTGCCTTCAGTTCGCGAGAATAATACGTCTCCTTTTAAATCTTTGTTGTTATAGTACTCTGCAAAAAATCCTTTCTGTCCCTTCCAGCTAAACTGTTCATTGAAGGCCGTTTCCTGGAATAAGGTATCCGTCGTGAAATTGATGGCTTTCTCGTAGACCACTTCGGTATTGCTGCCGAGTTTTTGTTTGAGACCCTGCAATGCGGTGACGACTTTCGATGGAATGCCATTGTAGTTTCCAAGCACCGCAATGGCGTTATCGGCATTAGGACCGATAACGGCTATCTTTGTTATATTCTTCTTTAGGGGCAATACATGATTGTCATTTTTCAGCAGTACGATTGACTGACGGGCGAGCTTCAGTGCATGTGCCTGGTGTTCCTTGCTTTCCAGGGCTTCATCGGATACCTGTGCGTATTTCACCATCGACACCGGATCAAATAAGCCCAGTCTGAACCTGATCATGAAGAGGCGCTTCACCGATTCATCAATCTTGCTTTCGGTTATCTTCCCATCCTTAACGGCTTGTACCAATGAAAGAAATGCATCTGTCCCGCATTCAACATCGGTGCCATGCAGTACGGCATCGGCGGAAGCGGCTTCGGCGTTGGGATGTGTTTTATGGTTTTTAAAAAAATCATCGATGCCCCAGCAATCGGAAGTTACATAGCCGCGGAAGTTCCAGCGGTTGCGGAGGATGTCTACCATGAGCGGATCACTGCCGCAACAGGGTTGTGAGCGGAAGGCGTTGTAGGCGCACATCACACCGGCGACATTTGCTTTGGTGACCAATCTATTGAATGCGGGTAAATAAGTATTCCACAAATCATAACCCGAAGGATCCACGTTGAACACATGTCGAGATGGTTCAGGTCCGCTGTGCACCGCATAATGTTTGGCACAGGCAGCCGCATGCAGGTATTTGGGGTCATTGCCCTGGAGTCCGTTCACGAAAGCTTGTCCCATCGATGCGGTGAGAAAAGGATCCTCTCCATAGGTTTCCTGTCCCCTTCCCCAGCGCGGATCGCGAAAGATATTGATATTGGGTGTCCAATAGGTGAGACCAACGAAACGTTGTCCGGTCCGGCCGTCCCGCACTGCTTTATTGTAAATCGCCCTGCCTTCTGTGGCCGACAAATCCGCCATCAACCGCAGTGAATTCGTATCAAAGCTTGCGGCCATGCCGATCGCCTGCGGGTAAACTGTTACGGAATATGGCGTACGGGCAACTCCATGGAGCACTTCGTTCCACCAGTCGTAGGCCGGAATGCCCAGTCGGGGTATGGCTGGTGCGGAATTCATCATTTGCGAGACTTTCTCTTCCAGCGTTAACCTCGAAACAAGATCATTGACCCTAGTTTCGAATGATAAGGAGCTATCGCGGAAAGCGAAGGGGGATTGGGCAGTTGAGTAGTACTGCATCAGACAAAGGGCTAACAAAGAAATAAGCAAACGTTTCATTGTTGACAGATTGAACTAACCGGCAATTTCCAATCTTAATCCTTGTATTTTGTACAAAATCCTTCACCGGTTTACATTGCAAAAATTTTCCCGACACGGTATTACCTGGGATACGAGACTTTGCAGTCAACTTTTTTGCTTGTTTAAATTTGTAATAAAATATCGTTGAAAAAGAGACTATCATCTATTGCTGGTTTTTTATTGCTGTTTTTCATCTACCATTTCCCGGAATTTTTTCCGTCGTTTTGGATTGCTGCAGTATTTAAAATAGGATTTCTTTTTGTAGCCTTAATTATCTGCCGATTGCAGGGCTGGAAAGGTTTAGATGGTTATGGACTTTTATTTTCAAATCATTGGTATCGTACGCTTCTTGCCGGACTTTTAACAGGCATGATCGCATTTATATTGTCTGTCGCATGTGCCATTGGCTTCCACTATGAGCACTTGCAGCATAGCCCAAACATGTTTCTTTTACTGTCGACTCTTCCTTTCACTTTACTCGTAACATTTTTCCCGTCAATTGCTGAAGACATTTTAACGCGGGGATATCTATTTGGACATTTGAAGAACCAGCAGCCAATAAACTGGATTCTATTTTCATCCGTAGTCTATGTTTTGAATCACATTTGGAGGCTGAGCGATGGCATAGAAGTCCTTA
>JAGWTK010000073.1 GCA_028876035.1 Bacteroidota bacterium | reverse complement strand
AAATTATTAGCGTTTCCGAAATTATTTGGAGAAAGTATTATACCGCCAAATCCATTCTGCGTAAATGCATATTCAATAGGATTACTGATATATTTATAAAACCCACCTACCATAAACTGATCCAATCCCTTACCAAATAATTCGTACCTCAGGTCGATATTGTCAATCACCGTATGTTGCAGGTGCGGGTTGCCCTGGGTGGCATAACTATCATTTGAACTTCCTCTTTCCGGGAAAGCAATTAAATCTGCATAAGCGGGTCTGAAAATAGACCTGAAATAAGAGAAACGCACTGCTTTACGCTTATCAAGACTGTATTTAAATTGCACCCCCGGCAGGAAATCTATGTATTGAATGTCGGCTGTTTTGCCGTCAACAGTTACAGGTAAAGAGGAAAAATAGTGCTGATGGGTGGTTTCCATTCTCAGGCCGCCCAATATTTCCGAACTGTTGCCAAACTCGTATTTTAACTGTGCATAGGCTGCACCAACATCTTCGTTAAAAGTGTAAATACCAGGGTTCCCTGCTGCATTACCCAAAGCTGCATTGAATGGGATAAATGTAAATTTTGATGAAGGGATTGATACGTATTGCTGGAAAACAGAATTGGAGTCATTGACTGGCGTTAGTTTATAGGCATTGTCATAATTGTCCCGCTTCTTATGCCGGTACATTCCCCCGAAACGAATCAGCGCTACATGCATTCCAATATTGGTTTCGTAATGAAAATTCAGGTATCCTGATACATCCCTGTCAGTATTGTGAATCCATTCTCTTGACTGGATCTCAGTAACAGGTGCCGATACCGTAAAGGTTCCATTATTGGTATTTGGATTAACCGCTTGCGCAGCGGAAAACTCAGCATCATCGGGAACCATGCGTTTCGCTTGTGACAAAACCAATGACCAGTCGGTACTTAATTTTCCAAATAAAGAATTTTTACCATGGAGTGTACTGTTGAAGATATTTTGTAAATCTGATCTTGTTTCTGTGCGCTGGTAAATTGCAAATGATCCCACATAATTATCGGCAGTGGCGTATCCCCCCAGCAACGAATCACTGGTCATCCTAAGCCTTCGCTCATTTAACTGGAGGTAAGCAAAGGATAAAGTAATATTATTATTCGTGTTGAATTGAAAATCAGCCCTGGCTTCAACGCCGGAGCGATCGGTTCTTGAGCTGTATTGCCGACTGTATATATCAGAGAAAGCAGGCTGCTGGGAGGAACCACCGTCAGCCGCCGGTGGAACTGTTGGGCTTTGCAGTAATGAACTTGAATTACTTCCCCTGTATGCATTTTGATAACTTCCAGCAAGCAATATTCCCAATTTCTTATGCAGAAACCTGTTACCCACAGTAAGATTGAAATTTTTATTGATGGGTGCGTTGCCGGAGTGGCTGACGAGATTATCATAAGGAAAAGCACTGACTGGTGCATACACTCCTTGCCCGAGTAATTCGGAGGGGGACTTTTGGCTGATGGTGGACCGTTGGTAAGAATAGAAGTCCCTTTTAATAAACAGCTGGCTGTATCCTGTGCCAATATTACCGTCTACTCTCAACTTATCAGGCGCGTTTTTCATAACCAGGTTGATAACACCACCTGCTGCATCGGCCTCCATATCCGGGGTAAGCGATTTAGTTACTTCTATCCGGTCCAGTAATTCTGCCGGGAATATATCCAGCGGAACATATCGGTTCCTGTTATCAGGGCTGGGTATTTTGATACCATTGACAAGAGTGGTATTATATCTCTTGTCCATACCGCGGATAATAGCATACTGTCCATCTCCCGAATTACCCCGTTCAATTGAGACGCCGGAAATGCGCTGCACAACATTGGCAACAGTAATGTCGGGAGATACAGCAATGGAATGTGCTGAAACAATATTCACTATATTACTGACAGACTGTTCCCTTCGTTTTGCAAATTCATCGGAGCCCCCGTTTTTGGAAGATGATACGATAACATTCGCCAGATTTGAATTACTGGTAGTGAGGAAGAGGTTCAAAACAAGCCTGTCGTTGCCGCCAATAGTAAAACTTGTATCAATGTTCCGGTAGCCTGTAAAGCTGACGCTGAGGGTATAATTTCCGGTGGAAATATCTTTAAACGCATATCCCCCGTCAAGGGCAGAAAGAACATGTTTCCCTGCTGGTTGTAAGACAATCGTTGCGCCAACCAGTTGTTCACCTGTCTGCGCATCAAAAATTCTTCCTTTTATTACTGCCCCGAATGAATGATAATGCACCAACATCATCTGTATGACAGAAATAGCTAAACATTTTGATACCCTCATGGAGAAGCGGTGCTTTAGTTATTTCGCAATATTAGGCAGTCGGCACTTACTGATTTTTACTATTCGCGCTGTTAACAACAGTATATTATTCGCGTAATAATTTTATAATAATGATTTAACAGTAAAAAGAAAAAAAGATACTGTTCTTTATTGTTCTTCACTGATCTTTATGGTGTTTTGAATTGTTCTGGTGAGTATTAAGCCCTTTTCTGTATCGTCCTGATTGTGGTTTACACCTTGGTTTCTATTATGTATTGTCCATTGGTGAGAAGATAGCTAACGGTTACAACGACCACGTTAAATCACGATTTCTTGGCTCCTGTAAACTGCCATTTAAACCCACTCCATCTGCCATTGTGCTTCCCCTTGGAAGGATTACTAATACCCTTTGGGTCAATGCCAGTGAGTAGGACCGCACCCGGCCAAGGTTAAAGACCTGGTAATAACCCACGTAGCCAGGGATGTCTTTCCATCTTTCTCCTCTGAGGTTTTTGTATTCCAGATTTTGGTAGGGATACATGCTTTCCTATTTATTCAGTCAAGATTATGATTGTACTTACTTACTTCGCTAGCTGTATAGTCCTCTTGCGAAAAAATGCCTGGCCAGTATAGATGCATTAGTGAACATTTGAAAATGTATAGCTAACTCCGTAAAGAATTAGAAACGAATAGCCTATTTTGTTAACTCCGAATTGTGTATAGTTTTTTAGTAAAGCTCATACAGTTCCACGGGTAACAATCGCAGGACATTAGATACCCGAACTTGCCCAAACTATCGATTAGTGATGATTACTGTCGATTACTTTACGAAACTATCCAAAACCGGAAGATCAGTATTCCAGTCGCATTAACTTTGGTCTGTTGCTTTAAGTAAAGGACCGAGCAAAATGACACCCGATGAAAAACTTGATTGCATTCTCGCAGAGCTTCAGCAGATTCGTGAACTGTTGCGTTCGAATAGCTCGCCACCTACAAAAAACTTAACTATTAAGCAAGCCGCCAGTTTTTTAAATCTTTCCGTGGCAAGGCTGTATGAGCTTGTTTATACCGGGAAAATAGTCCCCCTGCAGCACAAAAAATACCACCGAATACAATTTAGTCTCCACACCCTTCAACAATACCTCAATGAAAACAGTCAACGCCCGTAGTCGCTATGGGAAAAAACGCGAACGAAAAACGTTCCTGAAAACACATCAATCAGAAATCCCTAATGCAGTTCCCGTTGTTCCAATCTTAAAATCCTTATCTCCAGTAGCAGTATTCGGCGTTTTACTGGCGGTTAATGACATTGTGAACAACAATGGCTTAGTAATTCAGCACGTGGCCCGCCGCCTCGTAAACCAGGCTATAGTAAACGTTCTCAATCCAAGCACCGATTTAACACCCACCTTATGAGTATCGTCAATGAAAAATACAGCGCTGCCAGGGTCAACCTACTGCACCAAATGCTGCTTAACGACTATGCCTCGGGTCAACCGCGTGACTATGAAATCAAGGTTGATGAGCTGCGGATTATCCAGCGTACAAATGATCCTGAACGATTCTTCCTCCACGAAGAATTTATCCAGCCCGATACCCGTTGCCTGACCATAAGCATCTATGAGGGCGGTTCCAGAAAATCCACCCGTTACCAATTGCATTTTCAGGAAATGCCCCAGCAACAGCAAGCGACATTAAGCGGTATTGAAGACCTGGTCAAGGAGAAGCTGGAGCAGCACAAACAACAACTTAACAAGGAGCAGTTGGAAGCGCGGTGCGCCGGACTGGAAGAGCAACTTAGTGAAGCAGAAAAATACCACGAAGTGCTCGAGCGACAAATCGAAGAGCTGCAACGCAAAAAACTAAACTTGAGAGATCATATCGGAGAAATTGCCTCGCAAGCCCTGGAAGGGCTTTTTATCCGCAATGCTGATAAACTAAGAAATGTCCCCGTACTGGGTGGATTAGCAGGGTTGATAGGCGCTACCAATATTGATGCAAATGCAGCGCCAGAAACAGGAATGGAGTCCGCTAGTTACGCCAGTTGTACAAAAGCAGATGCCGATGACAAAACCGATAACCGGCTGTCAGCAATTGAAAAAGTCTGGATGGGAAATGGGGAGTGGCTCTATAAATCCTTTGAAAAATCAGCTCACGATAAAATTTTCAACATCTTGAAAATACTCTCCATAAACCCACATGTTATCGATGATACCCTTGGCCTTTTGGAAGACGCTGCTTCAACTTGTGCGGCCGTTGAAGCGGTCGAAGAATCGCCAGGCAGAGGAACGCCTGGTTTGATTTGATATTAAAAGTCCCGGTACTGTTTAATGGTAGCCGGGCTTTTTATTTGTGTCCGTTGACTGCTACTAATTAAATACATTCAATTGATAATCAATATTCTGTAAATTTGAACGCGAGTAGTTCAAATACAACAACTAATCGAGCATTTTTTTGACCCCTACCATTATGAATACACTACAAACACCATCGTGGCTAGAGCCCTTGATTGCTGACAATGTGGATCGCACTTCCGATGTAACCGAACAGGAAATCACCTGCCTTGAGTCCTTTGCTCAATTTAACCCTGAGCAGGCTGCCGCACTAATTGCTGCGATAAAAAAATATACAGAAGTCGTCTTAGAGGCGCTGCCAGGTAGTTCGTCGCCCGAAGCTACAGCGCCGGTAATTTCAATGCATTCCAATAAATCGATTATAAAAGCCGCCTGACAATCATGAAGACAACAACCAAAGCCGCCGCTGCACCCGACGCAGCAAACCTGGACATATTTTCATCTTTTGCAAAAGGAGGCAAACGCCAATTATCTCGTACCAATAACTGTGTTATTTACACGCGCGTATCCACCAAGGAACAGGCAGACAACAACCTCTCCCTTGAGACCCAACGCAAGGCCTGTGAGCAGTCTGCCCATAAGAACAACTATTCCATCCTGGGATATTTTGGCGGTACCTATGAAAGCGCTAAAACCGATGAGCGCAGGCATTTTAATGCCATGCTGTCTTTTGTAAAAAAGTGCCCGCAGAAAATATCCCATATAATTGTTTACAGCGTTGACCGCTTCTCCCGTTCCGGTGCCAATGCTATCTATATTGCAGAACAACTAAAAAAAGAGGGTATCACGGTGTTTGCCGTTACCCAGCCTACCGATACCACAACAGCTAGTGGCAGTCTACAACAGAATATCCAGTTTATATTCTCTGAGTATGATAACCAGCTTCGCCGGGAAAAATGCATGGCCGGCGTTAAAGAAAAGCTTTTAAACGGTATCTGGGTATCAACAATACCAAAAGGATATTCAGTCGTAAGGACCACTGGCAAAAGAGAATTTGTCCTTAACGATACAGGCAAGCTTATTCGGAAGGCATTCTTTTGGAAGGCTGAAGGAATGACTAATGAAGAGATCAAAAGACGACTGGCAGAAAAAGGATTGCACCTGGATGGTAGACGAATAGCAGATATTTTAAAAAATCCGTTCTATTGTGGCCTGCTGGTGCACAATGCGCTGGAAGGAAAAGTTGTTGAAGGAATACAGGAAAAAGCAATATCACGGGAATTATTCCTAAAAGTTAATGGTGTCATTGCAAGCCAAAACTACAGCGGTTACAGCATAACTCCAGAAAATGATTACGTTCCTTTAAAGCGTTTTATCAAATGTGAATCCTGCGGCGCTTATTTACGGGCCTACAAAGCTTGGAAGAACAAAGAGTATTATTACAAGTGTAACACAATTGGATGTAAATGCAACCGGAGAGCTGATGCCATCCATCAAATGTTTACCGACCTTCTTGAAAGTCTCCAACTGAACATAAACGATGACTCAGCAAAGCTGATCGCACTGCAAATGATTGCAACCTATAACAAAATGAACCAGGATAAACTGGCAGACAGAGAAAGGCTGACTAAACAACTGGCAGAAGCTGAAAAGAAGCTGCAACGCCTGGAAGAACGGTTTATCGGTGAAGAAATCGAGCGTGACTTATTCCTTCGCTATCGGGAGAAATACACTCAGGAAAAACAACAACTACAGACGGGACTTGCAAAAACCAGAGATAAGGTGTCGAACCTGGGAAAACTCGTTGAAAAAGCCATCGACTATGGCTCGAAACTCAAGCCCCTGTGGGATTTGGCAGGATACAGCGAAAAGCAAAAACTCCAATATCTGATATTCCCTGAGGGAATATCCTACAACCGCAAAAATGATGAGTGTCGAACCCCGCGCATCAATACTATATTCCTCTACATGCAACAACTGGCAAGGGTTCTAGCGAAAAATAAAAGCGGGAACAAAGCAAATATTTGCAATGTTCCCGCTTTGGTGGAGCTGGGGGGAGTCGAACCCCCGTCCAAACACATTCGTCGAAAGCTTTCTACATGCTTATTTTCTTATTATTTGTCGGCCCTGCACAGGAAAAAAACAAACCAATGCAGGACTTAGCTGAATGGGCTTAAGCCACCGTCACAGCCTTCGGTGGCAGCATCCCGTTTTTGTTTTGAGTCGGCGGCGGAGCGGGTAACAGGAAGACCCACTCAGGCGGCCCTAATGACTACTTAATCACTGATTAGGCAGCCATGGCATACTGTGTATTGCCATTTGAAGTTTGTGCATTCCAGATTAAAGTGCTGATTACACAACGCACTGCATGCTTACACTCTCAAAGATCTATGCTGTCAAAACCAATACAGCCCCAGTGAACCAACAAATTTATACATTTCTGCGCAGTATCGAAAACGTTTCATCTGATCAGTCGAAATCGCCAAAATTCCTGCGGCAATGATTGCATGAACATGGAAGAAGGCCTCAATCTGGAAACCCTGATACCAGTGCCCCAATAAGTGGCCTTGTTTTTCCATGCGCTTTGCAAAAATGTTGAACCATATGTCGGCTGAAATAATTGCTACTGCCCGGCTCTGACAGGCAAAGTAAAAAGTAGCCGCATTGGGGCTCCGAAGTCCGCCGGCTTTGAGGCGATCTGTCAAAAACAGCGCAGATATAAAATGACAGATACGTACTAATCATCATCTAAAAAATGTACTCAATTTGGAAGCCCTGACACCAGTGCCCCAATAAGCGGCCTTCTTTTTCCGTGAGCTTTGCAAAAATGTCGAACTATATATCGGCTGAAATAATTGCTACTGCCCGGCTTTAATAGGCAAAGGAAAAAGTAGCCGCGTTTGGGGTACGAAGCCCGCCGGCTTTGAGGCGATCCATTAAGGATAACGCCAATTAAAAAATAGATTTAATGAGAAAATCAAAAAGGCAACGGCTTCGCCTTCTGCGGATGCTTCCCAATCGTAAACACCACACTCATGCCAATGGTATTAGGCAACGCATTAATAGCGGGCTTGATGTGCATACTCAAATCATTGCTTACATCAAAATCTTTCAGGTGTCCGTCAACGGTAGCGTCCACCACATTCAGGGCCCAGAAGAAAAGAAAGAATAATACGGAGTAGTCGATGTTCTTGCGATACTGGTTACGGTAGGTTTGCAATGAATAGGAATCCCCTGCAATGGCAAAACCCTGCAGCTCGGGATCCACGTTAGATAATTTAAACAGGTTGGAATCGGCTGTGTTGCGGTTGATCACATAGAAGTAAGCGTACTTCAGCTTATTGTACTGGATGCGGTTGAAATTGAATACGAGCGCTGTTCCACCCAAGGCCGCATACACCACCGGTATCTTCCAGTATTTCCGGTTATAAGCCTGTCCCCATCCCGGCAGGATCGCCGAACGAATGGTGGCTTTACGGGGATCGTGTTTCTTTTTCACCACCACCGATTCGCCGGGTACGAGCGTATCCGCGCTGATCCGCGCAGTCCTAAGCGAATCCTTGGGCGGCAGGCGCAGCGCAGTGGAATCGGTCTGACAAACTCCAGCGATGCCCGATGCAAGGAAGATGAAAAGAAGTAAAAGTCTGGCCGGCATACTTACTAGTTAACTGCAATCCCGATTTGCTCAAGTATTTTATTGAAAGCCTCCAGCGAAAAATACTCGATGGTGATGCTCCCATTGCCTTTTTTGCTGTGGTTCAATTTCACGCGGGTGCTGAAATGTGCGGCTAAGTTATCCTCTATTTTTTTATACACCGGCGGCAGGGAGGGATTTATCGTTTGTTTAACGGCCGGACCAGTTTTATACAGTTTGCGTACCAGTTCTTCGGTCTGGCGAACCGACAATTTCTTCTCCACCACTTCATGATAGATGAAGAGCTGCTTTTCGATCGTATCTACATTGATCAACGCACGCGCATGACCCATGCTCAAACTACCATTGCGCACCGCTACCTGGATATCGGGTGGTAATTTCAAGAGACGAATATAATTGGCAACAGTGCTTCGCTCCTTTCCCATACGCTCTGCTACCTGCTCCTGCGTGTAATCGAGTTCATCCATCATCCGCTTATAGCTCAACGCAATTTCGATTGCATTCAGATCTTCGCGCTGCAAATTTTCCAACAAGGCCAGTTCCAGCAACTGGGTATCATTGGCCTGGCGGATATAGGCCGGCAAGTCTTTCAGTCCCGCAATCTTCGACGCACGAAAACGACGTTCCCCTGAAATAAGGCGGTAGCGCCCTCCGGGCAATTTTGAAACGGTGATGGGTTGAATGATATCATGCAACTTGATCGAAGCCGCCAGTTCATTGAGCGACTGCTCATCAAAATCATGCCTCGGCTGCCGCGGATTGGTATCTATCTCACCAATGGGTATGCGCAAAATACCGGTCGCCTGCTCAATCACATTTGTCTTGAGGTTACCACCGGTTGTCTTCAAATCGGAATCAATACTCTGCAACAAGGAACGGATTCCCTTGCCCAGTGCATCTTTATTTTGTTTTGGGTTGTTCATTTCTACTCTTCATTTTTAGGTGTGAGGCGAGAGGTAAGGGGTAAGTGGTCAAATCGCCAGGAGCTCCAAAGCGCGGAGCAACGTTAAACATTAAACTTTAAACCTTAAACTCACTCAAGAACCCGTTCTTCTTGTTTCATCTTCGTTAAATCATTCTTCTGCAGCACTTCCTTCGCCAAATTCAGGTAATTCATCGCTCCCTTACTCACCGCATCGTACAGGATAACGGGCTTGCCTACACTCGGCGCTTCGCTGATCTTCGAGTTACGGTGAATAATAGTATTGAACACCATCTCATCAAAATGCTTGCGCACTTCACTTACTACCTGGTTGCACAAACGCAAACGACCATCGTACATGGTCATCAAAATACCTTCGATCGCCAGTTCGGGATTGAGGCGGTTCTGTACAATCTTAATAGTGTTCAGCAATTTCCCCAGTCCCTCCAATGCAAAGAATTCTGTCTGCACCGGCACGATCACCGAGTCAGATGCCGTCAGTGCATTCACGGTTATCAAACCCAGTGATGGCGAACAATCGATCACGATAAAATCGTAATTATTGCGCACGGGTTCGAGTAAGGATTTCAATACCGCTTCACGATTGGGGTAATTGATCATCTCAATTTCCGCACCTACCAGGTCGATATGACTCGGCACTACATCAAGATTGGGAATATCCGACTTCAGGATCACTTCCCGCACCGGCGTCTCATTCACCATGCAGTCGTACAGGCTCTTGGTGATATTGTGCAAATCGAATCCGGTACCCGTGGTACTGTTCGCCTGCGGGTCTGCATCTACCAGCAGGGTTCTGAATTCGAGCACAGCAAAACTCGCGGCGAGGTTGATCGCCGTGGTGGTCTTACCCACTCCTCCTTTCTGGTTTGCTACTCCTATGATTCGTGCCATAATTTTAGCTACTAGCTGCTGGCTGCGAGCTGCCGGCCTTTGGCTTTTGGCCGTTGGGCATTAGCTGTTGCCTGTATTAAACGGTCGTTGCTTTCTTTCAAATCTTTTTAACCGGCCTCGGTACAAAGCCCGGCATCGTTGTGTCACTCACTTGTACGGTTATCCATATTTCAGCCGTTCGACTCCGGTCCATGCGCGGACCAAGCCCTCAAAGTTCCGCTGTTGTACTGATGGGCACCAGCTTCAGTTCCGCACCCGAATCACGGAATACTTTTTCCGCAGCCGGATGGTCAATTTTTATAAATCCAAACGTGTCGTAATGCACGCCTACAATGGTTTTGCATTGAATCATTTCCGCACAGGCGGCAGCATCCACAGCGTCCATGGTAAAGTTGTCGCCAATAGGCAATACCGCAAAATTTAGTTTTGCCCAGCGGGGGATCAATTGCATGTCCAGTGTAAGCGCTGTATCACCACTATAATAAAAATTTCCTTCTGCACTCGTAATAATAAATCCCATCGGGTTCCCACCATAAGTTCCATCGGGCAATCCGCTGCTGTGTTGGGCTACCACGCATTTCACGGTAAACGCGCCAAAATTCCACTTACCACCGGTGTTCATCGGGTGGGTATTGCTCACCCCCTGCTTCTGCAACCATTCATGCACTTCCCAGGCTCCGATCACTTTCGCGCCGGTGCGGGTGGCAATGCGTACACAATCAGCAATATGATCCTGGTGCCCATGGCTTACCAATATAAAATCGGCCGGCAGACTGTCTACATCTACAATATTGTTGGCCAGTTCATTGTAGGTAATGAACGGGTCGAACAACAAGATCTTTCCGCCAATAACAACGCTAAAGCAGGAATGGCCGTAATACGTCAGTTTCATAATACCCTTTCTTTTGAATGGTAAAGATTGGTCGGGCGACAAAAATAACGTTTCAAGGGTAGAAAAAAGAGGAGAAATCACGAAAATAGGGGTCGTGCTCAACCAAAAGCACCGGTACTTGTTGATTACACCGTAAATTGCTTTCTTTTAATACCTCCCCGGCGCATTCACACATGATTACAATCATCAGCGGCACCAACAGGCCAGGCAGCAATACCGGCCGAATCGCCGCTCAATACCGCGATATTCTCCGATCAAAAGGCATCGAACCGAATTTTGTGTCGCTCGAAGGCCTCGACGTTAGCCGCCGTAACCAGCAAATCATTGACCTGGAAAATACCGTTCTCATACCAAGCGACAAGTTCATCTTCATCGCCCCGGAATACAATGGCAGCATACCCGGTGTGCTGAAATCTTTGCTCGACAACACCGATATCCGCAAAGTATGGTGGGGGAAAAAGGCCCTGCTCACCGGCGTTTCTACCGGAAGGGCCGGCAACCTCCGTGGCATGGAACACCTCACCGGCATCCTGCATTACCTGCGGATGCATGTGCACCACAACAAACTGCCCATTTCACAGGTAGATAAATTTCTCGGCAACAACAATACCATTACCGACCCCGACACGATACGGGTCATCAACGAACAAATCGACGAATTCCTCCGTTACCAGACGCATTAATTCCAATTAAACAAACCTATATGCGGAGTCCTGTTTTCCTGCTCATCATAACAGTCATTATGGTCCTGCTGGACCTTTACGTTTACCAGGCACTCAAAACCGTGAGCAGTGGTGCCAGTCCGCGTACGCGTTCAATCATCACCGTTACCTATTGGACGATTTCTCTTGTCACCATCAGCTTTCTGCTGCTCATGCCCTACCTGCATTACGAACGCTGGCCAAGACTATTGCGCACCTATTTTTTTGCTACCATCCTCGGATTCTTTTTTGCAAAGATGATCTCCGTTGTCTTTTTCCTGGTAGATGATCTCCGCCGCCTGATTCAATGGGCCGCGGGCAAACTCTTCTTCCGCAATACAGAAGGTTCTACTTTTTCGGGCGATGGCATTTCAAGGTCGGTCTTCCTGAGCTGGCTCGGACTAGGTGCGGGCGCTTCCTTGTTCGGCACGCTGCTGTACGGTTTCACCAACAAGTACAAATACCAGGTCAAGCGAATAAAAGTTTCCTACCAAAACCTGCCTGCTGCTTTCCGCGGATTAAAAATTGTGCAGGTAAGCGATATCCATAGCGGCAGCTTCACCGATACCAACGCGGTGATGCATGGAATAGAAATGGCTTTGGCCGAACAACCTGATCTTATCTTATTCACCGGCGACCTGGTGAACGATCGGGCTACGGAGATGGAGCCTTATATGGAAGTGTTCAATAAGCTGAAAGCCCCGATGGGCGTATATTCTACCCTGGGCAACCACGATTATGGCGATTATGTTGCCTGGGAATCTGAACAGGCCAAACGCAATAACCTCGAACAACTCAAAAAAGTACATGCAAAACTGGGATGGCGACTGCTGATGAATGAACACGTGGCGCTGGAAAAAAATGGCGCACAAATCGCCCTGATTGGCATTGAAAACTGGAGTGCCAAGGGCCGCTTCCCCAAATACGGCCGCATGGACCTGGCCTATCCCGGCTCCGAAAAATACGATTTTAAAATCTTAATGAGCCATGATCCCAGCCATTGGGAAGCCGAAGTGCAACCGAAATACAAGGACATCGACCTGATGCTCGCAGGCCACACACATGGTATGCAGTTCGGCGTAGAAATCCCCGGTTTTAAATGGAGTCCCGTACAATACATGTACAAACAATGGGCAGGCCTCTATGAAAAAGGCAACCAGAAGCTGTATGTGAACAGGGGCTTTGGGTTTATTGGGTACCCGGGAAGGGTGGGGATTCTGCCGGAGATTACGGTGATTGAGCTTGT
>JAGWTK010000072.1 GCA_028876035.1 Bacteroidota bacterium | reverse complement strand
TCATAGCCGGCGGGCTTCGTACCCCGAACGCCGCTACTTTTTCCTTTGCCTATTAAAGCCGGGCAGTATCAAGGGTTTCAGCCGTCAACTATTTCTCCAGTTCAACAAAGCCCACGGAAAAAGAAGGCGGCTTATCGGGGTACTGGTGTCAACTTCACAACTTCAACCTCCAAACTCCATCAAGTCCCTCAAACACTCACCTGATGCTAGTCTACATCGATCGTTTCAGTTTTTCCCGGGTAACAATGGGTCTAAGGTTGAAAGTTGATCATCTTAACGATTAAGTGCGCGCTGGAATCTTTGAACCGACGCCTCGGGGGAAATGGGGGTTCCATGCAGTAGGTGATCAGTCAGCTGTTGAGCAAAGAAGGGTGCAAGGGAACAACCTTTGGTACCCATACCATTGAAGATGGCAATGGATGGATGATTGGGATGCCGGCCCACAAAGGGTTTTCGCTCGAGTGTGGCGGGACGAACGGCTGCCCAGTGGTCGAGTATTTCAAATGGGAGTTTGATGGTTGCTTTCAGCCAGTTCGTTGCAAACTGCCGAAAACCCTCGGTTGGATTGGGATCGTCAAATTCCCAGAGATAAGTTGAACCCAGCCAGAATGTATCGTCCGACCAGGGAACGAGGTTGAAGCCTTTTTTTAGGATATGCGTAGCCGGTAGTCCGGGTATTTTCACCAGCATGGCTTCACCTTTGTTCAATCCAAAGGGCAGGTTGGGGAAGAAAGGATTGTTAATGCCGGCTGCACCGTCACAGAAGATGATCTGATTTGTTTGTAAATCTTTGTAACGAATGCACTTTGTCGATTCTTCGATGTCTTCAAATTCGAATTGTTCCACCCGTAGCCGACCGCTTTGTTGCAGGTTGCTGCGGCGCTGATCCAGAAGCTTGCGGATATCGATCAGGTATGCGGGGGTGATTAAACCATAACCAAAATCATACTGTAACCAGTCCTGCCAGTCATTCTCATCGGTGGGTAGCGAGAGATAGGTGGCATCTTTTTCCAGTCGTTCTAAAAATGCCAGCCTCATCTGAGGGGTGGCAAAGAAATCGGCAATAGCCTTTTGTTCGATGCAGGAGATGCCCAGCCATTGTCCGTACGCGTTATAAGCCTCCCAGGCGTGTGGCATCAGTTCATCGATCATCCAGGTGGTAACGATGCGGCGGCCGGTAACGGGATTGATGATGCCGGACGCGGCGCGGGAGGCCGTGAGGGTTTCGCTTTTATCGATGACAATAAAAGAAGCACCTGCTTTTTCAAGATAATAACTCAGCCAGGTACCGCAAAGTCCTTGTCCGACGATGATACAATCCACTTGCATGCCGCAAAAATAGGCATGCAGGCGGATAATATTGTTTATTCAACGTGGATGCGCAATCCTTCCGAATGGCTGCTGAATTCAGGCGCATACATGCATTGAATGCTGGTGACCCCCGTGCTGAAATCGCCTGCGTGTTGTACGAAGAGCGGGTATTCGAAAACATACGTGCCTTTCGGCAGCCAGCTGAAAAAGAAATTAGTACTGGCATCTTTCGTGCTTTCATAGTAACCGAGTGCGCCCTGCCATTTGTACCCACTCAACACATTCACCGGTTCGGTGCCGCTGGCGCGCATATCTTTCATGTGCACGTATTCCATGTCGCGATCTACCCGCAGCTCAACCCGCACTTTGAGTTTGTCGCCCACTTTCAGGTAAGCATTGTCGGCAATGGCTTCGAGTACTGGTCCGCGGTCTGTATTTTTTTCAACAAACAATTGTTTGGTGAGCTGGAGTGGGGTGACGGCGCCTTTGATTTTATCGAGTTGTTCGAAATATTGCCAGTACACAGCGCCCCAGGCAGGTGGTGCTGTCTGGCCCGGCTGATTGGCAATTTTTACACTGATTTCGCCCATGCCTGGATTTACGAAAGGACCTTCGATGCGTTTCTTGAAATAACCTGTGCCGGCTTCTGTCTTTTCAGTGGCAGATGAGATTTTTTTATCGCCCAGCTGAATTTCGACGATGGGATTACTGTTTAACCAATCGCTTCCGCGCAGCAGGAGGGCGTAACAGGCTTCAGCAGTTGCCTTGGTGCTGGTCCAGTTTTGCGTTTGTTTTTGTTTAAGCAGCCAGGTCTTTAAGTCGGCCACTGTTTTTTCATTCTGAGAGATTTCGCTGAAGGCTTCGATCAATAAGCTTTGTGTTTCAACAGGTGCCTGGTGCCAATAGTAACCTCCGGCATTTTCTTTCCAGTACATGCCCATCTCCTCGTTATTAAGGGCGGTTTGCCCCAGCGACTTAATGATATCGTTGGCGGTTTTCTTGTCGCCCGTGCGATGCAGTGCCAAAGCAATCATACCCTGCATGTACTTGTTTTGCTGCAGCCAATATTGCTGGCATTGCTGACGGTAGTAATTAACGGCAGTAAACGACCCGCCGGGAATGGGATAGTCAGTGAAAAAGCTACGCATGTACAGGTATTGGATCTGCGTGTAGCTGGTGTTATTTTGTTTCAGGTTGGCTTTGTGTTTGCGGAGGAGATCATAATCCTCTTTTATTCTTGCATCGATATAAGGGATGGCTTTTTGGATGATATCATTCCAGGCGTTCTTCTGCGACTCGGGCAGGGCCCCGAGTTTCGAAAGATGACCTAGTCCGGTTAAAATGTACTGGGTCATGTAGCGATCATCCGGTCCGCCTTTGAACCAAACAAATCCACCATTCTCACTTTGCAGTTGCTGCAATTTATTAAGGGCAGAACCGAGTTCGCTGCTCATGCGCACCATGTTAAACAGCAGTGCGATGTTTTTCTTTTGCTGGGTTTCGTTTTTGGCATCCAATACCCAGGGCGTTTCCTCCAGCAAGATAGATTTCAGCTCGGGATTCTTTTTGAGGTTAGACAGCAATGCGGCGGTATCGGAAGTTTTCCAGGATTCAAATACTGCTTTGAGTTTGGGCGATGCATTGGCAATTTTGGTGGCGAGTGCGTTCGCATAATATCGGTTAAAGGTTTGCTCAGCGCACTCATAAGGATATTCCATCAGGTAAGGCAGGGCTTGTACCGCGTACCAGGCAGGATTGGTGGTGAACTCTACTGTGAGCGCATGTTGTTGCAAGGTTTCACTGTTGCCGCTCTGTAGTAGTTTTTCAAAGCGGAAATTTTTGGCACTATTACCACGCATGGGTAAGGGCATGCTTTCGGTCACCAGCATACTGTTACTAAGTACGGGCAGGGCAGCTTCTTCACCATCACTCACCTTAGCGATATCTTTTTGGGTAGAATCGGTGGGAGCGCCTTCTGCGATGAAACGATAGCTAACGGCGCTGTTGTACTGGTAGGGCACATCTACCGAAAATTTCACCGCGCTGCTTTGATGCGGAGCAACAGTAAAATATTGCACCGGGTACATATTGCGGAACCAGCCATCCACGGGCTGGTTGGTAGCGGTGTTCAATAGTGTAAGTTGAACAGTACCGGTGATTTCCTGGTCGGTTACATTCACCACTTTACCTACCAGTTCGAGTTTATCACCCTCGCGCAGGAAGCGGGGTGCATTGGGCTGAATCATCAATGGCTTTTGGGTAACCAGTGTTCTGCTGCTATAGCCAAACGCGAGGTCTTTTGTATGTGCGAGCGACTGGAATTTCCATTGGGTGAGTGCTTCGGGCATGGTAAAACCAAATTCGATATTGCCGGCGCTATCGGTTTTTAGATCGGGGAAGAAGAAAGCCGTTTCGTTGAAATTTTTCCGGATTTGGACGGACGTGGGATTGGCTAGCTCATTGGTTTTTTTGCTAACTGAAGTAACGACAACTTCATCTAAATGCTTGTCTTTATTTGTAGACGCAATTTCATTGTAAGCCAAATCCTCTGATCTGGCGGGCACAGCTTTTGCCATTTCCACAACTGGTGCTGAGCCCGGACTAGCGTCTGAAATTGCGACCCCTGCAATCCTTCCGCTAAGGGCACGCGCAAGCCTGCCTTGATTTGAAGTGAGGCTAACTGAAAATTGATCAAATTCCTTTGACCAGTATCTCCTGTGCTCTTCAAAATATCTTTCTTTCGACTGTGTTTCTGCAAAAGAGAACCGACCATCCCATTGATTACTTTGGTTGAACGAGGGCCATAGCTCAGGCTTCTGCCAACTATGCGGTTTGAACTGATCCAATGATGCATCGTACATGCTCGCCAACATTTCAGCGGCCACCTTATCTTTCTTCCAGCCTTTGATTGTTACTTTCCATTTTTCTTCGCTGCCCGGCAGGGTTTTGTCGCGGAAGGTTTCATAGCTTATCTCAAGATCTTTATTCGACCAGGGCACGGCCACCGCAGCAGGCATCGAATAGAAGCGATTGTGTTTTACGAAGAAATGATTTAGCCCAAATCCACCGCGGTCGGCTTCGCTAATCGGAAAATCAAATCCCTGTTTGCCATTTAACTGCAGGTAGTTGTAGGTATTTACCACGGGCTTTTCTTCTTCACTCTTTTCTGCCTGCTTCGATAGCTCCTGGATGAGAAAGATATTATCTGCAGAACTGCCAATTTCAATATGGGCCGTCTCCCCCGGCTCATAGCTTGGTTTCAATCCACTGCTCCACTCATATTGCAGCGCTGCCAGGTTTTTGGCATTCCGCTGGGTAAGCTGGACATAAGACATCGTCTTTACTTCTTTTCCAAACTTGTCTTGTGTACTTGTTTCGATCGCATACCAACCCTGGGGCAGTTGCAATCCGGCCAGATTGAATCCATTTTTTGTGTTGCTGCTATCCGTTTTGTTGAACCAAACCTTTTCGGTTGTCCAGCTCCGGTAGTCGCTTTCGTTTTGGTATTCATCGTAGGGGAAGTCTTTGATAAATTCGGCGCTGTCGATCACAAACAGGTCCGGCTGCTGCCAGAATCGTTTGCGGATAAGCCGGGCAGGCGTTCTCAATTGAGATATTTTGAGGTTCACCAATGCTGGCTCCGGGTTGCCGGCGGTGTTTTGTGTGGTTACGCGCAGTTGCTTGAGACTATCCGCTTCGATGCTTTGCTCGTTAATTAAGTCGAGCGAAATCCGCAGTGCGGTATAGGCGGCCGGTACGGTGGCGCTGCCGCTGCGGGTTTCTCCATTGATATCGGTTACATCGGCACTGATGGCATAGTCGAAGCTTGGATCAAGCGCCGGATCTATACTCGCATCTGGGATAGCCTTAAATCGTATTTTGAATGTACCGTCACTATCTGTCTTAGTGGTACCATGCGCAATTTCCATCGCACTGCTGGCGGGTGCGCCGTATCGCCAATAGAGCCAGGGATAGGGGAAGCGGGCATTGCGGCGAATGCGGAATTCCACTTTGGCGCCGTCGATAGTATTACCGGCATAGGCTTTTGCGGTGCCTGTCACTTCAATGCTGTCATTCACACGGTAGCTGCCCTTCAAGGGTTCGTATTCGACCTGGAATTTGGGTCGTTTGTACTCTTCTACCGAAAAGCTGGTTTCGGAACCGGTGAAGCTGTCTATGATGCTAACCTCCCCGTTCAGCAGGTTTTGCGGCAATACAAACTTGCCGCTATAAGAACCGTATTCGCTGGTGGTGACCTGCAGTGAGTCCAGCTCTTCGCCGTTTACGTCGTGCAATATAGCCTTGCTGTGAATACCGGTGTAGAGTTTGCTTTTTCGGGTGACCATGTCCGTGGTAACGGCGATGGCTTTGAAGTAAACGGTTTGCCCGGGCCGGTAGATACTCCTATCCGTAAAGAAAAAAATCTGGGCATGCTCTTTTTCAAATTGCTCAGCCGAAATCTTTGCCGGCTTGACCGACGGATCGCGGTAGTAGACATACGGCGCATCGTTCATAAACAGGCGGTCGTTGTTTGTACTGATCTCAAGCTGCAGGTTGCCGTACCGATTGTCTGTTCTGCCCGTCAGTTCAACATACCCATTCTTGTCGGCAGTTTTCTGCTCGCCTTTTACGCGCTTATTGGTACGTGTGCTGTAATCGTATTGTGCCCACCAGGTTTGTACGGTCGCACCAGCCAGCGGCTGACCGGTTTCCCTGTTCAGTACGAAATAGTCGTTGTTGTTGTTGATATAGCTGATGGCCGACACATAGAAATATTGCACAGCAAGCGGATTCTGTTCAAAGGTCCAGTCGCTGCTGGCACTTGCCAGGAGCAGATAATTGCCAACAGGCAGTTCGTTCACTTTAATTTCTGTACTGTGCTGTTGGTAGTCGTTGGTAGCGGGTAATTCCTGGCTCCAGTTTTTTGTTGCCGGTAATGCCAGCAACTCTTTCCAGTAAGCATCGTCATAACCCTGTGCAAGTCTGCTGAGCTGCTCGTCTGATATTTTTACCAGGCGCAGGTAGGCTTTGCTGATATTGCGGAAATTCACCAGTGTGCGAAAGGGCAGGTTGGGCAGGTTTACTTTTTCCGTGTGCAGTTGCAGCTCTTTTCGTTTTATTTGTTGCAGCAGGTTGTAGCAATTGGTCCGACCTTCTGATTCTTCTTTTTGCGTTAAGGCAGCCTGGCAAAGTTGGGCAGCCTTTACATAATCATCTTTGTAGATCGCGTTCAGGCCGCTGTTGCCGGCAAGCGGCTTGTACAAACTGGCTGTTTTCATATGCTGCAAAGCGAGCAGGTACAGTGCTTGTGCAGAAGCCGGATGGTCTTTGTATTGTTCAGTGATGGTAGTGAGTGCAGCCTCATACAATCGATCTTTTTTCTCCATCACCGCGTACTGGTGTACAAATTGAAGCCGGTCCAGGTCCGCATCCAACATTGCGTCTGGTGTATTGTCGGCCAGGTGAAAGCGCAACAATTCCTGGTACAGCTGAAGAGCGTGAAAATAGAGCGCGCTGCTGTCTTTGTGTTCAATTTTTAGTTTTACAAAATCTGCAGCCGGCGCAAAGTAGGACGGGTTGTCTATCTCAAACGCATAGGCCGGTTTGTCGATGTCTCGTTCATTGCTTTTGAAATAGGAAAGCGCGCGATGGGCCAGCAGGTCGAACAGGGTGGGACGTAGTTGGCGTGTATTGCCCTTGTTGATGATGGCATCAAAAGCGGCCAGCTTTGTTTGCTGCAACAAGCCCCGTTCTTTCAGAGAGGATAGATAGAATGAAGCAATTTTTTCATGGATATCGCTGGCGGTCATGGTCGCGATGTCTTTCTTGTCGGACACCGCCAGTTTGGTCCGGTCGTACAGTTCCCAGCGATGGTTCTGAAACCAGTTTACATATTTCTCTGCCAATAGCGACTGGAGAATGGCTTTGGAAGCACCACTTGCTGCGGCGATTTCCGTTTCCATTGAGCGGATGGTTTGGTTGTCGGCATCTTCCTGTTGTCCTTCTTCAAGCCCAAGTTTATATACCAGCGCTTTGATGCGTTGCGCTTCCTGTTTTTCTTTTTTGGCGGTTTGATACAGCTTGTTTACTTCCTCCAATGCTGATTTTACCAGCCCTTTCTGGTTGACCAGTGAGTCTATTTTTTTCCATTGTTTATCGTATTGATTCATCTTTTGCGCGAATAAAGAGGGGGTGCAAAGCAGAGCCAGTCCACAAATCCAGCATGCCAATTGGTGCCTGAACGCCATTTTCTTTCTGTTTTATAATTAAAGGTAACAACTTGATGATGGATGCAGGACAAGCACTGATTGCACAGCGTTGCAATGGTTATTGATGTTAAAGATTTTTAACAGGCGATCGGCAATGCTGCAAAATGCCGCAGCGATTAACGCAACACTTGCACCTATTTGCGTTGTTGATTATCAGTTGATTGCATTAACAAAACCTTATGGGTGCTGGTTTTAACCCCGGTGCAGTTCACCGGTCTTTTATACAACCGGTTCAGGAAAGCCGGGACAAAAAGGCCATAACAATTAAATGTACAATTATGAAAAAGATGTTTACACTCAGTATCGGTTTTCTTTCAGCTATTGCCGCTTTTGCCGGTTATGCGCCCAGCAGCCTTACGGTAATGAGCGAATTGAACAGCAACATCAAAGTAACGGTGGACGGCAACCGCTTTGATCAGCAGATGATCGGAAACAGCGTGGTATTTAATAATATCCAGCCGGGATTTCACATCGTGAAAGTTTTCCAGCAGGAACGTAGCAGGGGCGGATGGTTTGGACGCCGCAGGGATGATGATTTTCGCCTGGTATATACCGCCACTGTAAATATAAAACCCCTGTTTGCTACCAGTATCGAATTGAACCGTTTTGGTCGGGCCCAAATCTCGGAACAACCTATGCGTAACCGCTATGACGAACGCGGTTGGGATGGCGATAAACGTTTTGACAACGGTCGGGATGATCACCGCGACTGGGACAGGGATCACCGTGACAATGGTTATAGCAACAGTGGTTATGGTTACAACCGTGTGCTGAGCAACCAGGATTTCTTTGCTGCACAGCGTGTAATGGATCGTGAATCTTTCGACAATGCCCGTTTGCTGTATGCTAAACGCCTGGCAGATGATTGTTACTTCACGTCAGAACAGGTAAAAGACCTCGCGAAGTTCTTTTCTTTTGACAACAGCAGGATGGAATTTGTAAAGTATGCCTATGCAAAAACCGTTGATAAGAACAATTTCTCCATTGTGTGCAATGCGTTCGACTCCAACTATGCCAAAGATCAGCTCATGAATTTTATCAGGAGCTGCCGGTAAGAGACCATCTCTTGAAGTGATAAGTTTTAAGTTATAAGTTTTAAGTCCGTTCGCTATACAGTTCAAATTAATGTTCCTTATCAGCAAACTAGCATAGAACTGTCGAAGAAAGCAGACTTAAAACTTACTACTCATTATTTGGAACTAAAAAGTCCCTGTCACTGGCAAATATTCAAATCATTGCAACTGTTCATCAAACTGCAGAATGAATGGCGAAGCAAGCAGACTTAAAACTTACTACTTATTACTTAGAACTAAAAAGCCCCGCATTACGGGGCTTTTTTAATTATTTTTTGTTGATGACTTCGGCCATTTTTTTACCGATGTCGGCAGGACTCTGTACAACATGAATGCCGCATTCGCTCATGATTTTCATTTTAGCAGCAGCGGTATCGTCTGCACCACCAATGATGGCACCGGCATGACCCATTCGGCGACCGGGAGGTGCGGTTTGTCCGGCAATAAAACCTACCACAGGTTTTGTCCCATTTTCTTTTACCCAGCGGGCTGCATCAGCTTCCATGCTACCGCCAATTTCGCCGATCATAATGATACCATCTGTTTCGGGGTCATTCATCAGTAATTCTACGGCGTCTTTGGTAGGTGTTCCGATAATAGGATCTCCCCCAATACCAATGGCTGTTGAAATGCCCAATCCAGCTTTGGCAACCTGGTCGGCGGCTTCGTAGGTGAGCGTGCCACTTTTCGATACAACACCAATACGGCCGGGCTTGAATACGAAACCGGGCATGATGCCCACTTTGCATTCACCGGCAGTGATAACACCCGGACAGTTGGGACCAACCAGGCGTGTATTCTTTCCCAATAAATAATTCTTCGCTTTTACCATATCCTGCACCGGAATGCCTTCAGTAATACAAACCACCAGTCCGATACCGGCATCGGTGGCTTCCATAATGGCATCCGCTGCAAATGCAGGCGGAACAAAAATGATACTTACATCGGCACCGGTCGCTTTTACCGCATCGGCCACGGTGTTGAATACTGGTTTATCAAGATGGGTGGAGCCGCCTTTACCCGGCGTAACACCGCCCACCACATCGGTGCCGTATTCAATCATCTGCGTAGCGTGAAAACTGCCTTCTGTACCGGTAAAGCCCTGGACAATGACTTTTGAATGCTTGTTAACCAAAACAGCCATGATGTATGTATTAGATTGTGCGCAAAAATAGGGGTTTTGATCGATAGTCGTTAGTCCATAGTCCTTAGTCCTTAGTCAATAGTCGGGGAATGTTCATGGTTTATGGTTCAGGGTTCATAGTCCGCTATACCGGGTCGCTGAGGACTGGTTGATAGTCGTTAGTCCATAGTCCTTAGTCAATAGTCGGTAGTCTGGGGTTCCTGGTCAGCACTCCGTTGGGGGTGTTCATGGTTTATGGTTCAGGGTTCATAGCTATTTATGCAGAGGTTCTGCAGCATTGCAGGCCGTATGTTAGACCGACCGCGAAGCGTATGCTAACTGCCAATGGCCAACAGCTAATAGCTAATAGCTAAAAGCTAAAAGCCTGACCTCGGGATGGATGCAATCAACTGCCGTGTATACTCCTCCCGGGGATGATGGTAGACTTGTTCCGCGCTGCCGGTTTCTATGATTTTTCCTTTTTGCATGACCATAATGCGGTCGCTGATATAATGGACGACGGAGAGGTCGTGGGAGATAAAGATGACGGTAAACTTAAATTCTGCTTTGAGATCGTTGAGCAGGTTGAGCACCTGGGCCTGTACACTTACATCCAGTGCGCTCACGCTTTCGTCGCACACGACAAACGAAGGTTCCAAAGCCAGGGCCCGGGCAATGACAATGCGCTGTCGCTGGCCGCCGCTGAACTCATGCGGATAACGTTGATAATGTTCTGCACGAAGGTTTACCTTTTCGAGTAATTCAACTACCCGATCCTTGCGCTCTCGCCTTGTTGCCAATAGTCCATGTACTTCGAGGGTTTCGTTGATCGCTTCTCCAACCGTCAGTGATGGATTCAATGCGGAATAGGGGTCCTGGAATATTAATTGGATGTCTTTTCTTGCGGCGCGCAATGTACGGTCATCGTACTGTCGGATATCCTGCCCCCTGAATCGGATCGTTCCGCCTGTGGGTTCAACCAGCCGGAGCAATGCGCGTCCCAGGGTTGTTTTTCCGCAACCCGATTCGCCTACCAGCCCAAGGGTTTCCCCTTCCCAAACCTCGAAACTTACGCCATCTACCGCCCTTGTGTATGTATTTGTATGACCGAAAAAATTACGTTTGCCGGGGAACAGCACTTCCAACTGGTCTACTTCCAGGAGTCGGTTTTGTGGTGGGTGGGACGGCGGTGCTTCGATGATTGCCGGGCGCGGCTGGGGCCGCTCCGCTTCCAAAAAATCGGCAACAACCGGTAGACGGACACCTTTTGGATAGAGGGCCGGCCGGCAGGCCAGTAAGCCTTTTGTATAAGGGTGCTGCGGATGCTGTAAGAGCGTATCTACTGCGCCCTCTTCTACAATCTGACCTTTGTACATCACTGCTACGCGGTCGGCGATCTCCGCGACGATGCCCAGGTCGTGGGTGATAAATATTACACCCATTTGTTGTTCCTGCTGCAGCTGGCGGATGAGTTGAAGGATACTTTTCTGTACGGTTACATCAAGCGCCGTGGTAGGTTCGTCGCAAATCAGCAGCGAAGGCCGGCAGATGGTGGCCATGGCAATCATGACCCGCTGTTTTTGTCCGCCGCTGAGCTGGTGCGGGTAACGATCATAGATAGCCGAAGGATCGGGCAGCTGCACGCGTTCGAACAAGGCAATGGTTCGCTGTTTCGCGGTGCGGGTATCCATCCGTTCGTGCGTACGCAACGCTTCCGCCACCTGGGAACCACAGGTAAAGACAGGGTTCAGGGAAGTCATCGGTTCCTGGAAGATCATCGCGATTGAACGTCCGCGCACCTGTTGCAGTTCTTGCTGACTCGCTTTGAGCAGGTCGGTTCTTGCTGCGCCATCTGGACTAAACCAGATATGCCCTGCGGGGTAGCGCGCAGTTTTCGCTGAAAGCAATTGCAGCAAAGACAAGGCTGTTACCGATTTCCCGGAACCAGATTCGCCCACGATAGCGAGTGTTTCGCCGGCATTCAGCAGCAATGACACATCCTGCACGGCACTGGTTTGGCCGCGTTCTGTTTCGAATGCGATGTGCAACTTGTCTATTTCGAGCAGCGGATACAAACCAGTGGTACAGCTGTGGCTGTTGTTTTATCAGTTGGTTAGAATTTCAGGTGTCTCACGGTTTGCCCGCCATTAATTAATTGTTTGAGGGAATCGATGCCAATCTTGATATGGTTCTCGACGAAGGAGCCCGTCACTTTTTTGTCGCTTTCTTCCGTTTTTACGCCTTCGGGAATCATAGGGGAGTCACTCACCAGCAGTAATGCGCCGGTGGGGATTTTGTTGAAGAAACCTACTGAAAAGATCGTCGCTGTTTCCATATCGATCGCGTAAGCCCTTACTTTTTTCAGGTAATCTTTAAATTCTTCGTCATGTTCCCAAACCCGGCGGTTGGTGGTATACACAGTGCCGGTCCAGTAGTCGAGCTGGTAATCACGGATGGTGGTTGAAATGGCTTTTTGCAGTGCGAATGCGGGCAGCGCTGGAACTTCAGGCGGGAAGTAGTCGTTGGACGTTCCCTCTCCGCGAATGGCGGCGATGGGCAAAATCAAATCACCGATCTTATTGCGTTTCTTGAGTCCTCCGCATTTGCCGAGGAACAAAACGGCCTTTGGATTAATGGCCGTGAGCAGGTCCATCACGGTGGCGGCCGTAGGGCTACCCATTCCAAAGTTGATGATGGAAATTTCACCCGCGGTGGCGCATTGCATGGGTTTGTCTTTCCCCACCACTTCTACGCTGTGCCATTCTGCAAACAGTGATACGTAGTTGCTGAAATTGGTGAGCAGGATGTATTCACCAAATTCGCTAAGACTTTGGCCGGTGTAGCGTGGGAGCCAGTTCTGGACGATTTCTTCTTTCGATTTCATGCAGGAGTTGATTTAGGGCGGATGGTTTTGGCTGAAGGGTGCATAGGTGGATAAGTTTTATCCGATTGTCCGGGCAAAACCACGCGCAATTGTTCTTTGCAATCAGCTAAGATAGTAAATTGCTATGGCAGAATCCGAAAACCCAATTATGATCATCTTCAACTATCCTGTTCACCAGTATAAAATACGCGAGCTGGCTGCTGGCAAGGAAGAGATATGGGATGATGCACGTCGTATCTGG
>JAGWTK010000576.1 GCA_028876035.1 Bacteroidota bacterium | reverse complement strand
CAACCCAGTCAAAAGCTCAGCTATGCAAAAGCGAGCTATGAAAGCGTGTACGGAACCATTGCATGTGGCTGGGAAATGAAGGATGGCAAAATGAAAGTGGATATGAAGGTGCCCGCAAACACCACCGCAACCATTGTATTGCCAGGGGCCGATGCTGCGCAGGTAATGGAATCGGGCACAGCCATTCAGTCGGTTTTTAAGTCGGTCAAACAGGAAGGCGCTAATACCATCATCGAAGCGGGTTCCGGGGAGTATCATTTTGAATATCCAGCGAAGACAAAGTGATAAACATTCATGTTGCGACTAGCCAATAAAAGATCAGGTTTCAGCCGTCAAACCGTATTGCTCGTGATAGCGATGATTAGCGGCATGCTGGCAATGGCAGCCATCCGCCCGCAACAGCTGCGTTGTGAATATCGCATCAACCCATTAGGGATAGATGCCGGCGCACCAAGGCTCTCCTGGACCTGCAGAAGCGCAGAACGCAATCAAATCCAATCAGCCTACGAGATCATTGTTAGCGATTCACGACACAACGTAGAAAACTATGTCGGCAATAGTTGGTCGACAGGGAAACTAAATGGCGGACAATCTTTGAACATTCCTTACGCTGGTAAATCCTTACAGTCGTTTACGCGCTATTACTGGCGGGTGCGTACCTGGGACCAGGATGGAAAGGCTTCTGCCTGGAGCGAAGTGAACTGGTTTGAAACCGCCATGCTTGCACCAGCAGACTGGACGGCACAATGGATCAGTGATGGCAGCGAAAGACCCGTTCAAGATTCCGATTATTACAAACCCGATCGGATGCCCTTGTTCCGCAAATCCTTTCAGTCGGGCAAGGTGATCCAATCAGCGCGCTTATACATCACCGGTATGGGCTATTTCGAAGCTTATATCAATGGAAAAAAATTAGGCGACAACCTGCTGGATCCAGGTTTCACCAGTGTAAAGAAACAGGTGTTGTACACCGTTCATGATGCATCACAGCTGGTCAAACGCGGCAACAATACCATTGCTGTGATGTTGGGCAATGGCTGGTGGAACCCGTTGCCATTTAAATTTTTTGGACGATGGGACCTGCGCGATTTTCAGCAAACCGGGCGTCCCTGTCTGAAAGCCGAACTGCGCATCCGCTACATCGACGGGAGCATCCAAACCATTGCTACCGATGCAAACTGGCTTACTGCACCGGGCCCTATTACCCGTAACAGCGTTTACACCGGTGAATATTATGATGCCAACCTGGAACAACGTCATTGGAGTGACAACAACTTCGATGGCAGCCAGTGGCAGCCGGCAAAAAAAACCGATGGTCCGGCAGGTAGGCTCATGCCACAAATGCAGCCACCCATCCGTGTTACGAAAACAATCAATCCGGTGCGCGTCTATGAGTGGAAGCCGGGCATCTTTATTGCCGACATGGGACAAAACTTTGCAGGTGTTGCTTCCATTAGGGTAAAGGGCCCCAGGGGCACAACCATATCCTTACGTTACGGCGAAACCTTGCTGGCAGATGGTGCTGTTAATTTGTTAACCACAGCTGCCACTCAAATAAAAAAGGGTTTTATCGCCAACGGGCCGGGAATGCCTGAAAATATGTTCCAGGAAGATCGGTATACATTGAGCGGAACAGGCACTGAAAACTGGCATCCCCGGTTCACGTTTCATGGTTTTCGTTATGTTGAAATCAGTGGCTGGCCGGGTATTCCAACGATTGATGATATACGAGGATTGCGCATGAACAGTGATATGGCCAGCGTTGGGCAGTTCAGCTGCTCAGACAGCAACCTGAACAAACTTCACGATGTGATCCAATGGACTTTTCTGAGCAATGTGTTCAGCGTGCAGTCCGACTGCCCCGGCCGCGAGAAAATGGGCTATGGCGCCGATATCGCGGTGACTGCCGGTGCTTACATGTATAATTACGACATGTCGCAGTTTTACCGCAAGACCATTACCGATTTTGCGAACGACCAGCAACCCGATGGCGGCATCACCGAAATTGCGCCCTTCACCGGGATCGCCGATCGCAGTTACGGCGGTTATTCGGGACCGTTAGGCTGGGAGCTGGTATTTCCTGCGCTGCAGGAACAATTGTATGAGCGGTATGCCGATAAGCAGCTCCTTGTAGAACAATATCCTGCACTACAAAAGCACCTGGCCTTTCTTCAGTCAAAAGCGATTGATCATCTTTTCTATTGGGATATCAGCGATCACGAAGCAATCGATACAAAACCAGAAGCGCTGTCCGCTTCCTGTTTCTATTACCATTGCCTCCGTTCCGGCGCCCGCATCGCTGGCTGGCTGGGCAAATCGAAAGACTCAACTGCCTATGCGAAAGAAGCGCAAACCGTCAAACGTGCTATTGTTCAAAAATACCACGTAACTGGTACGGGACGTTTTGACAATGCTACCCAATCAGCGCAATGCTTCGCCCTCTGGTATGGATTGACACCCGATACGCTGCAATCGCTCGACGTATTGTTCAAGGAACTCGAGCGGCACCAATGGCATGTATCTACCGGCATCTTCTCTACAAAAATGTTGTTTGACATTCTCCGCGA
>JAGWTK010000071.1 GCA_028876035.1 Bacteroidota bacterium | reverse complement strand
TATTTTTAAAAAGAAGAAAAAAAGTATGCAATACAGAAGATTTGGAAAAACAAACTGGCAGGTATCCGAAATGGGCTATGGCATGTGGGGACTCGCCGGATGGACGGGCAATGATGATAAAGAAACTGAAGCATCCTTACACAAAGCGGTAGAGCTGGGCTGCAATTTTTTTGATACCGCCTGGGGCTATGGAGAAGGAAGATCAGAACAAATACTGGGCAAACTAATCAAAGCCAATCCGGGAAAGAAGCTTTATGCAGCTACCAAGATTCCACCGAAAAACAGGAAATGGCCTTCGAAACGCGGCTTTGATATCGCCGATGTATTTCCCGCCGGTTATATTGTTGAATACACCGAGAAAAGCCTGCGGAACCTGGATGTGGAATGCATCGATCTTTTGCAGTTTCATGTTTGGGAAGATGAATGGTCGAACAAAGACGAATGGAAAAAAGCCATCACTGATTTAACCCGGCAGGGCAAGGTGGCGCATTGGGGCATATCGGTGAATCGCTGGGAACCCGATAATTCCCTGCAGTCATTGTCGACCGGTCTGTTTTCTGCTGTACAAGTCATCTACAACATTTTTGATCAAAACCCCGAGGATCATCTTTTCCCGCTTTGCCGGCAGAAAGATATTGGCATTATTGCCAGGGTTCCTTTTGATGAGGGTACGCTGACAGGAACACTGGATTATGACACTGTTTTTCCTGCTGGTGACTGGCGCGCCACCTATTTTGTTCCGGAGAATCTCAAATCGAGCGTGGATCATGCAAATGCCCTAAAACCGCTATTGCCACCAGGAATGACCATGCCTGAAATGGCGCTTCGGTTTATTCTTTCGAATCCCGGCGTAGGAACAATTATCCCTGGTATGCGCAAAGTGCCGCATGTGCTGGGTAATATTGCCTGCTCCGATGGAAAAGCACTCCCTTCGTCGCTCATGGAATCTTTGAAACAACACCGCTGGGATCGCCAGCCTACCGAATGGTCTCAATAAAACCGTAAAGCATGGATCCAAAAGTGGAAATATTATCCGAGGAAATTTTATCGAACAACTGGTATACGCTCAGAAAATACCGATACGAATACACGGCTGCAGATGGGAGCAAAACGGTACAAACACGCGAAGCCTATGACCGTGGTAACGGTGCAGCCATTTTGCTTTACAACAAAGAAAAAAGATCGGTTATACTTACCCGGCAGTTTCGTTTACCCAGTTTTGTAAACGGCAATACCGGTGGAATGCTCATTGAAGCCTGTGCAGGGCTGCTGGACAAAGACAATCCTGAAGCTTGTATCCGCCGGGAAGCCGAAGAAGAAACCGGTTACCAGCCCGGCGAGGTAACCAAAATAATGGAAGCCTATATGTCACCGGGATCCGTCACTGAGATGCTCCATTTTTTTGTAGCACCGTATACCGCCGCGATGAAAGTAGCTGAAGGTGGTGGCGTTGCCCACGAGCAGGAAAGCATCCAGGTACTGGAAGTTTCCTTTGATGATGCCTTACTGATGATGAAAGATGGCCGCATCAAAGACGCCAAAACCATCATGCTCCTGCAATATGCACAAATTAACCAACTCCTGTGATGACAGGTGGCCGGTACGTGTTCGAAAGTTTAATGTTTAAAGTTTAAAGTTCGTTCTGTGCATCGTTCAAACTAATTCCGCTGACTACCTACCTCCCACCTCTTACCTCCCAGCTCCTACCTCTTACCTCCTACCACCCACCTATTACCTTATCCCTTTACCCTCTTACCACTTACCAGTGTCCCTAGTGCATCGCAATCGCGTCTTCGCGTTTTCCAAACAAGCCCGTAAAATTCCGGCGCATGGCATCCAGGCTGTCGATTGCCTGGCGGCGCTGGTTGTTCTCAGCCCTGGTCAGCGTGGTTTCACTTCCTTTGCCTTCGAAATAATAGTGCGTTGCGATAAATTTCTTTACATGTTCGCGGCTTTCAGAAGGCAGGTAACGCTGCAATTTCCAGAAGTTGCGGCTGCCTGATTTGCGAATGGCAGTGTACACAGGTCCGGGACCGCAATTATATGCCGAGATAACAAGCAACCAGTCGTCGAACTCCGTGTGGAGGTCACGCAGGTAAAGTGCAGCTGCTTTGGTGCTCTTGCCAAATTGTTTGCGTTCGTCATTCTTATCGGTCACTTCCAGGCCCAGGAGCCGCGCGGTCTCCGGCATCAATTGCCACACACCTGCTGCGCCTACCGGTGAAACAGCAGTAGACTTCAATTCAGATTCTATCACGGCAAGGTATTTCAACTCACCGGGTAGTTTGTATTTTTTGAAAACAGTTTCGATGGTAGCAAAAGAACGCTGACTGCGTGAACGGATCTTTGACAGATCTTCATTATTGCGTGCGATATAATTGTTCACGTATTCAACTGCATGACGGTTGAGTAAAAACGCACCCGCCCTTGATACATCTGCATACTCATTTTCTTCTGCAGCCGGAAAAACGGGCAGTGTATGCTGGTAGCTGGTAAAAGGGAGCAATAAGAACAGTGAAACCAAACTGCAAAAAGCAGCGCCTGATAACTTCGAATACAACATTGTTTTTAGTTTGAGGTAAAACAATGCCGACCCTAAGATTTGGATTGATAGGAAAAAGATCAGTCACAGGAATATTGGGAACAGGCAGCAGTGTAATCCGGGGGTACGGTCAAACCTGGGTTTTTCAAAAAACCGGCTGCTGCCGTTGTACGATAATGGGTCAAATATAGATCGCACCTTGCCGATCTCCTAGCGATTGCTACACCGGAAATTTACGTGCCAGCGCTAACTGTCCCTTTTTCACGGTATTACACAAGATATATTTTCAATATTGTGGATTACTTTCTGCAGTTAACTTCTTAATTTTACGACAATACGTGCTTTTACATAGCAATACGGCGTTGCATTAAACCATAATTAAAACGCTGAATTCAGTATTCTTCCCAATTAATTTCTTCAATTGAGTGCATGAGCATTGAGTTTCCGGTGACGAAGCATAATTTTTTGGCGGGTGGCGGTGAAATGGGCGCGCTCACCAGGTCAAAGAACTGGAGCGAAACTGTTCTCGGCGCTATCGACCAATGGCCACAGAGCTTGCGCACTACGCTTGGTATCCTGCTGCATTCGAAATTCCCCATGTTTCTTTTTTGGGGTGATGAATTACTATGTTTTTACAATGATGCCTACAGGCCCAGCCTTGGACGCGAGGGCAAACATCCCAACATACTGGGTATGCCGGGCGAAAAGGCATGGCCCGAGATCTGGCATGTAATCAAGCCTTTGATCGACCAGGTACTCAGTACCGGTGAGGCAACCTGGAGTGAAGATCAACTGATTCCTATCTATCGAAACGGCCGGCTCGAGGAAGTGTACTGGACTTTCAGCTACAGTGCGGTTATAGACGAAAAAGGACAGGCGGCAGGCGTATTCGTTACCTGCACGGAAACCACCAACCTGGTGCTATCCACCCGAAGCCTGGCAGAAAGCGAACGCAATTTTCGTTCGCTCGTACTTGAATCACCCATATCGACCGCCGTTTTCAGGACAAAACAGTTTATCGTTGAAGTAGCGAACGAAGCAGCCCTTGAGCTATGGGGAAAAACCTCTGAAATAATTGGTCAGTCACTATTCGACGGATTTCCTGAGCTGCAGAATCAGCCTTATATCGATTTGCTGCGCAACGTATTTGAAACCGGCATTACCTATGAGGGAAAGGAAAACCTGGTAATGCTCCGGCGCGAGGGTCAGTTGCGACCCTGCTATGTTACGTTTGTGTACAAGGCGATCCGGGATGCGAATGGGATTATCAACGGCATCCTCACCATGGGATATGAAGTTACCGAACAGGTGCTCGCCCGTGAAAGAATGGAAGCACTGGAAGAAAGAGCCAGGATTGCGATTGACGCGAACGATATTGGCATATATGATTTGAATTTGCAAACCGGCGAAGCTTACTTCTCTGAAAAGATGCATTTGCTGTACGGCTATACCGATCCAATCGCAAAAGAATCTTATGTGGATCGCGTTCACCCGGATGACAAACCCATGCGACTTCAAAAAATTGCAGAGTCTATTGAAACCGGCAGGATGCAGTTTGAATACCGGGTGGTATTACCCGATGGTCCTGTACGATGGCTGGAGGCGCATTCCAGGGTATTCTTCGATCAGCGCGGAAATCCATTGCGCCGGATTGGCACAATACAGGACATTACCGAAAGAAAACTATTCAACGAAAGACTTGCTGCCAGCGAGAACAGGTTTCGCAATACCATTATGCAGGCGCCTATCGGCATTATGTCTATGGAAGGCCCTGAATTTATTGTAACTATGGTAAACAAGGCTTACCTCGCCATCGTTGACAAAACGGAGTCGTCCATGCTTGGGCGTTCGTTGTTTGCATCGCTACCAGAAGTTGAACCCGCAGTTGCACCGTTGTTGAAAACGGTGTTCGAAAAAGGCACCCCATATTATGGAAATGAGTTCCCGGTTGTGCTGAACCGTTTTGGCAGCAGTCGCACTGCTTATGTCGATTTTGTATACCAGCCACAGAAAGATGCAGGAGGCAGGGTCTCAGGAATAATGGTGATTGCACATGAAATTACTGCACAGGTAGAAGCCCGCTTCGCTGTTGAAGAAAGCCGCCGGAAATTCAGCGATATGGTAATGCACTCGCCGATAGCAATGACCATATTCCGGGGACCCGAATTCATCATTGAGATGGCGAATGAAACCATGCTCAATAACCTCTGGAAGAAAGAAGCAGAGGAAGTCATCGGACGAAGCATATTAGATGTGTTCCCTGAGCTGAATGACCAGAAATACCCCGAGCTACTGCGCAATGTATATACCACCGGCGTGTCGCACAAAGAAATCGATTCACTGGCTTATGTACAGCAACCGGAAGGCATGCAGAAATTCTACCTCGACTTTGAATATGCCCCCCTGCGTCAGCCCGATGGCAGCATCTTTGGAATTATTGTAACGGTTAATGATGTTACGGGACGCTTCGAAAGCAGGGCGTTGCTGGAAGATGCAGAATCGCGGCTCAGACTGGCAGTAGAAGGAACCGGCCTGGCCACCTGGGATCTTAACATTCAAACAGGGCAGATACTGCATTCGCCCCGGCTCGCTGCAATTTTTGGATTCGATGCTGCAGCAACCTTGTCACACGCCCAGTTAAGAGAAAGATTACATCCCGATGATCGTATCAATGTCGTAGAGAAAGCGTTTGAGAAAGCTTTGCGCACCGGTATTTATGATTACGAGGCAAGGGTACTGTTACCGGGGCAGCTGCCTCGTTGGATACGCACGCAGGGCAAGATGAGTTTTGACGATCGCGGCAAGCCATTCCGGTTGTTAGGAACGGTTATCGACATCACAGAAAAAAAAGCAGGTGAAGAGCAGCAGCAAAGACTGGCACTAATCGTGCAAACTTCCGACGATGGTATCATCAGCAAGAGCATCGATGGAATTATTACAAGCTGGAATGAAGGAGCGCAACGCATCTTTCAGTATTTGCCGGAAGAAATCATTGGAAAAAGTATTAAAACATTGATCCCGCCGGAACGCCTGGCAGAAGAGGATGAGATCATCAGGAGATTGAAAAAAGGAGAACGCATCGCCCATTTTCATAGCAAGCGGGTCGACAAATTCGGCAGGATCATCGATGTGTCGCTCGCCATTTCTCCCCTGCGCGACAACAATGGTAATGTGATCGGTGCTTCTAAAATTGTGCGTGATATCACACGGGAAAAACAAGCCGAAGGCCTGATCCGGGAAAGTGAACAGCGGTTTCGTTTACTCGCCGATAGTATGCCGCAGTTCGTGTGGACGGCCACGCCTGCCGGGGAAATTAATTACTACAATAAGACGGTTTGCGACTATACCGGCCTCAGTACTTCAATGTTGATTGAGAAAGGATGGGCGCAGATGGTGCACCCGGATGAGCGGGAAGATAATACCAGGCAGTGGCTGCAGGCCATTCAAACAGGTATTCCCTACCGCGTAGAACACCGTATTCGCAGCAAAAACGGGGACTACCGCTGGTACCTGAGTACTGCCCTGCCTCAAAAAGATGAAAATGGTGTCATTCACATTTGGGTAGGTACCAGTGCCGACATCGACGATATTAAAAAGCACGACCAGCAGAAGGATGACTTCATCAAGATGGCCAGCCACGAGCTGAAAACACCCGTCACCACCATCAAAGGCTATGTACAACTGCTGTTGAAAATGAACCAGGCCGCCAAAGATCCTTTCCTTGCAAATTCACTGCAAACGATCGACAAACAGGTCTTTAAGCTTACCAAACTGATCACCGATTTGCTGGATGTAACAAAGATCGAAACCGGCAGCCTCGAGATGAACCCGGAGTACTTCCCGCTAGCAACGCTGGTGAAAGAGATTACAGCCGATATTCAAACAACCAGCAACTCGCACCAGCTTCATTTTGTCCAGGAAGCGGATCCTTTGGTGTATGCCGATCGCGACCGCATTGCACAGGTGATCATCAACCTGCTCACCAATGCAATTAAATATTCACCGCGGTCCAGAGGGGTTACCATCAGCGTATTTTCAAGGGAAGGTGTAGCGTTGATCAGTGTCACCGATTCAGGCATCGGCATTTCAAAGGAAGATTTGCCATGGATATTCGATCGATTTTACCGGGCAGCCGGGAAAGATGAAAAAACTTTCCCCGGTTTCGGCATCGGTCTTTTCATCGTTAAAGAAATTGTTTCCCTTCACCGCGGAAAGATTTGGGCAGAGAGTGAAAAGGACAAGGGTTCCACCTTTTTTGTAAGCTTACCCGCCAATCAATAAACCCGGCCAATGAAACAGGTAGACATCGTATTGCTGGACGACGACAAAGATATTTGCCTGATGGTAGAAGCCATTCTCCGTTTTGGCGGTTACACCGTGCAATCCTGTTCCTCACCCGAAGCACTTTTGGGATTACTTTCGGAAACAACACCCCGCCTTATACTGATGGACATGTTGCTGTCCGGAGCAGATGGCCGGGATATCTGCCATACGCTCAAGCAAAAAACTGCAACAGCCCGTTTAAACATTGTGATGATGTCGGCCCACCCCGATGCGGAGAGAAGCTGCCGCGAAGCCGGGGCGGACGATTTTATACCAAAGCCTTTTGATATGGATATCTTCCTGCAAACGGTCAGCGCAAACCTGCCAGCGTAAACAAAAAAAGCCGCCCCAGAAAGAGGCGGCTTTGTCATTTTTTATTTCGCCCGCTTCTGCATATCTGCCATCGTAATAGTGATCAATCGTCCAAGTGGCTTGCCGTTGCGGTAGGTAACCACCTTCATCGCTGCGGCATCTTTCGGAACCGTCACTGGTTTATTCTCATATCTCGGATAGAAATTATCGGGAAAAGAATTGTCGAAGCTGTAGTAAACATCCAATCCGTCTATCTCGTTCTCAAAGTTCACCAGTAATCCGCCATTGGTATCGCGGCTTATTTTTATCAGGGGTTCGTACATGCTCGGCGCATACTTAATACCTGCGGCATTGTAACGGTTGAAGTGCTGTTCCACTTTTGCAGCGAAATTGTTCCAGTTTTTATTTGCCGCGGGGCTCCATACTGCTTCGGCGATCGCAAATGCGCGGGGCCAAACCATGTATTGCAGGTGGCGCATATTATAGACCTGTTCCGTCCAGAGATTGGCTTGTCCGCCTTTCACATACTTAGCTTCAACCCCCGGCGGCAGCGGATCAAATGAATAGGCTGTTTTGAGGCGAAGTGTCGCATATACCGGCGGTTCCAGTGCTGCGTCGCCCTGCATGTAGTCCAGGTACGCGAAGGTGGTGGGGCTCATCACCACTTCGTGCCCCATTTTGCTGGCTTCTATGCCACCCTTTACCCCGCGCCAGCTCATTACCGCGGCATTGGGTGCGAGTCCGCCTTCCAGGATTTCATCCCAGCCAATGAGCTTCTTTCCTTTGGATTCAACAATTTTTTCAACGCGTTTTACGAAATAACTTTGCACTTCATTGAGATCTTTCAGGTTTTCTTTTTGCATCAGTGCTTTTATCTGGTCGCTCTTCTCCCAGAAATTGCGGGCAGTTTCGTCGCCGCCCATGTGTATGTATTCAAAGGGAAAAAGCGCTGCAATTTCTCCCATCACTTTGTCCAAAAACGTATATACCTGCTCGTTAGCCGGGCAGAGGGTGTTATCCACTAGTCCATAAAAATGTCCGCTGGGCGGCCACTCCATGAATTTTTCACCCGAATTAACGCGATAGGTACCGGGGGTGCAGCTGAGCTCGGGATAGGCGGCAACGGCTGCCATGCTATGACCGGGCACGTCAATCTCCGGCAGGATGTTGATGTATCGCGACTTTGCGTAAGCCACGAGTTCCCTGATATCATCCTGGGTGAAAAAGCCGCCATAATCTCTCGGCTCATCGTCAGCCGGGGGAGTAAAAGTTCCGAAGGTGCCGGTTTTCTTAACATTCCAGGCGCCTACGCTGGTTAATTTAGGATAACTCTTGATTTCGATGCGCCAGCCTTCATCGACGGTCAGGTGCAGGTGCAGCAGGTTGTACTTGTAGCGCGCCATTTCATCTATAAATTCCCGGACGTCTTTCATTCCGAAGAAATGCCTTGACACGTCGAACATCAAACCCCTCCAGGCAAAACGGGGATAGTCTTCTATTTCAACGGCAGGCATCGTCCACTGAATTCCCACAACTTTTTTATTGCTTTCGATTTCGGCAGGCAGCAATTGCAAAAGTGTTTGCAAGCCGTAGAAAAGGCCGGCCTCTCCCCCCGCCGTAATCACCACCCCCGTGGGGTTAACCGACAGGTGGTATTGTTCGGCATTGGCTTGCTTTTTTATAAGAAGCTGAATACTGCTCTTGCCAGCTGCGCCCGGTTTCACGGCAAGTTTGAACCCTGTTGCGGTGGCCAACTTCGCGGCCAGCCAGCTGGCGTTGGCCATGCCCGCTGCATCGCTGCCAATAACAGTAGCCTGCGTTAAAGTGAACTTTCCCGGAAGCGGGTGTACGCTCACTGGTTCCGGAATAATACTGATGCCAGATTTGGCCGGCTGCGCACAGCAGGCCAACGAAACAAAAACGGAGAGTAAAACCAGGAAAGAATATTTCATATGCAATGCAGCTTTGTACAAAGAAAAGGAAATATTGGATTCCCATCTTTCCCCGTTGCTGCACGGCAGGGTTTATTATTTACCAGCCGTTAACAAGAAAATCGGCGGGCATGCCGGGTAACTAGCTAACTTGTACAGTATAAATCGAAAAATTATCACCATGAAAAAGTTACTGATTGCCGCCCTCTTCCTGATTGCCGGTACCGGTATGTTTGCACAGGCGCCTGCAAAAACGGACAGCAAAGCAAAAACAGAAAAAAAGGCTGAAACCAAAAAAGCCAGCCCTACCAAGAAAGATGGTACCGCCGATATGCGTTTCAAAGCCAATAAAGAAGCCGCCAAAGCGAATAAGCCGGCCGGACCTACAAAAAAAGATGGCACGGCCGACATGCGCTACAAAGCGAATAAAGAGGCCGCAAAGAAAAAAGGCTAGTCAACTTTATATGTTTTATTACAAAAGCCCCGAATTGACAGGGGCTTTTTTATTGTATTGATCCTCCGGCAGTCGTTTTGAGGAGTAGCCATATCCCTTATATTTGTCATACCAACAAAATGACACAGCATGAAAACCTTCATTGTTCCTACTGATTTTTCCGATACTTCAAAAAACGCTGCCCGCTATGCAGCGCAGCTTGCTGCGCATGTACAGGAGGCAAAGATTATTTTGTACAATGTATTCGACAAGATTGAAACGGGCAGCGACGGATCACCGGTATACAACGATCATGAAGGCCGTAAACATATCATGGAACTGGCGCTCTCCAGCGTTCGTTCTGAGATGCACGGACTGGCACCCGATGTGCAGATTGAATTGCTGGCAGAGGAAGAAAGTTCATTTATTGACAGCCTGGAGCGGCTGGCAAGACGTACAGAAGCCAGCCTCATCATCATGGGCATCACAGGTGCAAGCCCGATTGAACAGATTTTCATTGGCAGCAATACCCTCAATATGGTGAGCCGCAATGTTTGCCCGGTAGTGATTGTGCCACCCAACGCAAATTTTACCGGTATTAAAAATGTTGCCTTTACTTCGGATTTCAAAGAGGTAGACAAAACCACGCCGGCTCAACCGCTCCGCGATGTACTGGATCTGTTTAATCCTTTTGTGCATATAGTGAACGTAGATGCTGAACACTACGTAGAACTTACAGAGGAATACAAAGCAGAAAAGGCAAAACTCGAAGTGATCCTGAGCGGCTACGAAAAAGAGTATTATTTCATGCGCCAATACGATTTCATTGAAGCTATTAACCAGTTTGTAGATGATTATAAAATTGACATGCTGGTGACCATCCCTAAAAAACATTCTTTCCTGGGCGGACTGTTCAAAACCAGTCATACCAAGAAACTGGCCTATCATAGTCATGTGCCGTTGATTGCCGTGCATGAATAGGCATTGGGCGTTAGCTGTCAGGCGTTGGGTATAGGAATTAACTCCGCACCTCAGCTATGTTAACGGTTTGTTCCCCTAACGCCTGAAACCCCAAGCCTGACTGCCCACACAAAACATTTTCTTATGGCAAAACAAGCACCCGAACTACAAGTTAGTTCAGAGATCGGGAGGCTTCGGAAACTGCTGGTGCATAGTCCGGATAGCGGATTGGGCAAGGTAGTCCCCTCGAAGGCACAGGACTGGTTGTTTGAAGACATTGTACACCTCGATACGATTCGTAAAAAGGAATACGATTATTACACCAAGATACTGCTGTATTTCCTGGATCCGTCGAAGATAAAAGGAAGGGTTGAAGCTGCAGATGATCCGGCAAACCGGCGCGATTTTTATAAGCCGGGCCATGCTTCGTTCTTTAATTCTGACCGGGTTATTGAATTGCAGCATTTGCTGGCAGACGTGCTTGGCGACCACGAGATAAAAATCAAACTGATCGCTTCGGTTTGTGCCATTGAGGGCTGCTCCTGGCAAACTGAAAAAGAGCTGCAGCAACTGAGCGCGGTTCAATTGGCCAACACTTTTCTCTGTGGGTCGTACAATGAGGAGCGGATGATTTTCGCGCCTATCCCTAATTTTATTTTCACCCGCGATATCGGCATTGTTATCAACGAGTACATATTGCTGAACAAACCTGCGAAGAAGGCCAGGACAAGAGAGGCTCTCCTTGCGAAATACATTTTTTTCAACCACCCCATATTTACATCGTACCGCGATAATATCATAGAGATACCCGACACCTTTCACCATTTTCTTTTACCCAAGGAAGGCGATGATCATAAAGTAACCCTTGAAGGTGGTGATGTAATGGTAGTAAGCCGGGATCACCTGCTGGTAGGAATCAGTGAGCGGACCAGCATGGAAGCTGCGCACCAGGTAATCAACTGCCTGTTTGAAAAAAACGTGGTGAAAAAAATCACCATCGTTAAAATACCCAAGAAAAGGGATTACATGCACATTGATACAGTGTTTACCCAGGTAAAAAGGAACGTTTGGGTGATGCTGGGCAATTTCTCCAAGAAATCGATGAAAATGGAAGGTGCTGACCCGGTGCAGCGCGTGCTGGAAGAGAAAAAGAAAGACGAAAAGTTAACCATCATCCAGTTTAAAAGAAAGGATCCTGGCAACCCCCGTTATTTCGACAGCCTGGAAGATTTGCTGTCCGATATCAGCCAGACCGACCTGGATTGTACCGAGAAACCAAGGTTTATTTTTTCGGGCAACAATGAGTTTCCTTTTGATACACGCGAACAGTGGACGGACTCCTGCAATGTGCTTGCATTGCGGGAAGGGGTGGTGCTGGGCTATGACCGTAATGATAAAACAACAGAGGCATTCCGGCGAAATGGCTTTCATACCGTGCATGTACATACGCTGATCCAGCAGCTGGAGGCTGGTACACTCCAGGCTGACGAAATCCGGGACACACTTATACTAATGCCATCGGCGGAATTGTCGAGGGCCAGGGGCGGCTTCCATTGTATGAGTATGCCACTCCTGCGGGACGACATCGATGAAGACAATAACGGGAAAGACTGATTCTTTCCGAAAACTTCAGGTATGCAAACGACTTCTCACCTGCTGATGATACAGCCCCTGCGGTTTGGATTCAATCCTGAAACTGCGGTGAACAACGCATTCCAGGTGGCCGGTGCGTCGGGTACTGCGCAGGAAACAGCACTCAAAGAATTCAATGACTTCGTGCAGGTACTGAGAAAAGAAGGCGTAGATATTACCGTGGTGGCGGATACGGCAGAACCTCATACGCCCGATTCAATTTTTCCCAACAACTGGGTTTCCTTCCACGAAGACGGGACCGTTGTACTCTACCCCATGTTCGCTCCGAACCGCCGGCAGGAACGCAAGCCAGCGGTACTGGCAACCATCGGCAGCAAGTTCAGGATAGAAAGAAAAATTGATCTCAGCGTATATGAATCCAGCAACGCTTTCCTGGAGGGAACGGGGAGCATGGTGCTGGATCGGGAAAAGAAAATTGCCTACGCTTGTATTTCACCCAGGACAGACTTTGAAGTACTTACTGATTTCTGTGAAAAGATGCAGTACCAGGCGGTCGTATTCGATGCTTTCGATCAGCAACTACGTCCCATCTACCACACCAATGTGATGATGTGTGTGGCGGATAAATACGTGGTCATTTGCCTGGAAAGTATTCCTTCGGATACAGAGCGGGAAGACCTGATCAGTTCCATTACGGGTTCCGGGAAAGAGATCATTCCTATCAGTTTAGAACAGATGAATCGTTTTGCCGGCAATATGCTGCAAGTGCAAAACGAAAAAGGGGAAAAATTACTCGTGATGTCTTCGGCAGCCTATTGTTCCCTCACAGCA
>JAGWTK010000575.1 GCA_028876035.1 Bacteroidota bacterium | reverse complement strand
GGACCGGAAGGAATTTTTGAGTTTGGCATAACGCAGGTATAATGTGAAAATGTGTAAATGTGTAAATGTGCCAATGGGTTATTTTACCCAGCCCAGGTACATGCTAATGGGCATAAGGGCGAATACCAGTGGCACGATAATCGAGAAACCAGTGCCCAATGCTTTTAACAGGCTGATGTATCTTTTGTTGTGTACGCCCATCGTTTTAAACGCACTCTGGAAGCCGTGCATCAGGTGCCAGGCGAGCGAAAAACAGCCGAGTACATAAATAATAACTACAATGAGATTATCCTGGAACACATTGAGCATTTCGGCGTAGAGGTTATGGATTTCGCGGCCGTCCATATAGGTAACCGGCTCCAGTTCGTGTATTCCGGCCATACCGCCCAGTCGGCTCGGCGTCCAGAAATGATAGATATGCATCACGAGGAAGAGCAGGATTAAGGTACCGAGCAGGCCCATGCTGCGGCTATACCATTTGCTACCCCGGTTCCCGTAGCTGACCGCGTATTTCACCGGTTTGCGCTTGCTGTTCTGCGCGGTGAGTACATAACCCTGAATGATGTGCAGGAAAAAGAATGCAAACAATCCAATTTCAAGGATGCGGATTACAACGGTAGACCCCATGAAATGCGCCGCTTTATTGAACATTTCACCATTGTCGTTGGCCCAGATGCAGGCATTCAGGCCAGCGTGCACTACCAGGAAAAGAATCAGGGAAATACCAGTGAGCGCCATTACCAGTTTCTTGCCCACAGAGGAAGTGAAAAACGCGGACCATTTCATTTGCGAAGTATTAGATTGAATGAACAGCTTGTTTCTAAATGAGGATAAGGCGTTTAGATAACAACGCGCAAAAATAACAAAGGAACACTTTAGTTTACAGTAATTCAGTCATTTTTTTGCGGGTTCCCAAAGTACGCGGGTCAAGGCCGTAAATCGGTACAGTTTCTTATCTTAGCCGCCCTAAACTATAAGGGCATGTCAAAAAAAGTGGAGGATTTTGACGCCAATCTGGCGGGAGAAGAGGGCCAGCAGGAAGAAGCAAAGACCAGTTGGTTTAAGCGGATCAAGAAAGGTATCCTAACAACAACGGCGGAGAAGAAGGAAACACCCGAAGGCTTATGGGTAAAATGCCCGGAATGCAATTATATCTGCACCGTTAATGAACTACGGGAGCACCTGTTCACCTGCCCCAAGTGCAACCACCATCACCGGATTGGAAGCGACGAATACTTTGAAATACTGTTCGACGATGGCCAGTACGATGTTATGTTCGAGGAAATCCGCTCAAAGGATTTCCTGCATTTTACTGACCTGAAATCATACCAGAAACGCCTGGAAGAAACCTGGAATAAGACCGACATTACGGACTCCATCAGGGTGGGTGTGGGCAAGATGAAAACAAATGACCTGGTCATTGCCTGCATGGACTTCGAGTTTATCGGAGGGTCTTTGGGAAGTGTGATGGGAGAACGCATTTCCAGGGCTGCCGATTACTGCCTCGAACACCAGACTCCGCTGCTCATCATTTGTAAAAGCGGTGGTGCACGGATGATGGAAAGTGCTTTTTCGCTGATGCAGCTTGCAAAGGTATCCGGTAAGTTGTCCCAGCTCACCGATGCCAAAATTCCCTATATCTCATTGCTCACCGATCCATCCTTTGGCGGTATATCTGCGTCTTTTGGAATGCTGGGCGATCTTAATATTGCGGAACCTGGTGCCCTGATTGGTTTTGCAGGGCCAAGGGTTATTAAAGAAACCATCAAAAAGGATTTGCCCGAAGGATTTCAACGCAGCGAGTTCCTCCTTGAACATGGCTTCCTCGACTTTATCGTTGACCGGAAGGAAATGAAGGAGAAACTGGCGAATGTGTTGCTGTTGTTTAAGTCGTGAGGCAGCACCGGTACTTAGTACTCAGTATCTAGTACTTAGACTTTTGGATGCAGCATCCCTGCTGATTTGCAAATGCCATCAGTTGGTTGGTGTCGCCAATGGCTGAACCGCAATACATCTAGCTTTAGTTATCAGATGAAAGGCCGCTTTAAGAACACGCTGAAAAAAACAACAAGGAGTTAAACAAGGTTATCTTTGTACTAAGTACGCTGTACTACGTACCAGATACCAGCTATTAAAAACCACCATGACCGAACTCCGCAACCGATCCGCCTTCCACGAGTATTACATTGAAGACACCTATGTAGCAGGAATGGTGTTGGGTGGAACAGAAGTAAAATCACTCCGGGCGGGAAAAGCAAGCTTTAACGATAGCTATTGTTACTTTAACGACGGTGAACTGTTTGTGCGCAGCCTGCACATTTCTGAATATGCATTTGGTACTACACAAAAACATGAACCGCTGCAGGAAAGAAAGCTCCTGCTCACAAAAAAAGAACTGAAAAAGCTGGCGGGGAAATCGACCGAGAAGGGGTACACCATTGTTCCGCTACGGATATTTTTCAACGAAAAGAACCTGGCAAAGCTGGAGATTGGTTTGGGTAAAGGGAAGAAACTGCACGATAAACGCGATACCATCAAGGCCAGGGACACCGAGAAAGAAATGAAACGGTACCT
>JAGWTK010000574.1 GCA_028876035.1 Bacteroidota bacterium | reverse complement strand
GGGTCAGAATCACGCCCACAATGTTTTTAGGATCAAAGAAGCATGAACCGATACCGGTGTTTTTTGCGCCGGTAACACATTGAAGCGTGTTTAAGGTTGCCATTGTATAAAATCGTTTAAATTAATTACAAGAATTCATGTCGTAGGTCACGGAGTAGTTGATCCGAAAGCAATGAAGCGGGTGGTTGTCTCGATATACTACCTGGTCCGTCTTCAGCCAGCCATCGAACTCGGCGAACACATTCCGGATTCCGGTAACCACTTCGGTCATCTCGAAATTTTCGGTCCTGCGTAATGCGAGCCGCATCACATCGAGTCGGATCTCCTCGTCGGCGCGGTGCTGGATGCTGGGCTTTAAAAGAGCTGCGTTGACCATGAAGATTACCGACACTCTCGCGGTATTGTCGCCATGGTCGTATTTGTTACTGTCGCCAGCGACAAAAAAGAAAACGGCTTTGTGAACATCATCGACAAACTCGGCATCCTTATACAGCGTGTTGTTAAGTGCTGCACTTGCGACGAACACCTGCGGGGTATTCCCTTCGGTGCCCAGGCTACGGTAACACCGGCCGTACCCTTCCATGCTGGTGTCATCGACCGGCCATATCGATTTCAATTCATTGTATAAGAACTGCTGATATTTCTGGATCGGTATATCAAGACCGACTGGGCTATTTTTTAGATAGACCATTACGCAACGGCTTCAGCTTTCTTGGCCACTGCTTTGAGTTCGTACTTGAGCACTTCTTCCCTGGTCATTTCCTGGGTGATGAAAGTATTAAGAAGCGGCTGCGATACGAGTTTGTAGAACCGGCGCTCACCGACTACCTTATACTGCTCCTCTTTCACGCCCATGTAGCCATACTTCTTGCCAGTGCCTTTGCCTTTTTTGTCCATCAGCTCGTGCGCGTTGAAGTAGTGGTTACCTTCCGCAGTGAAGAACACATCTTCGATATGCGGATTGAGTTCAAGCGTGTTTTTGAGATCTGCCAACTGCTGCGGTGTCTTTTTCGCGATGCTCATAAATTCGGTTTGTTGTGATATGAAAGGGTGAAAAACACCCGGAGTTGCCTCCGGGGTTATTCAATAAAATCAAATGTTATGCGGTCACTGTGCGGCACTGCTCAACCCAGGTAACTCCGTCGAATTTCAAGCGAACGCTTGCTTTCTTCGATGCTGCCACTGAGATGGTGCCCGCGTTGCTGGTACCGGTACCCAAGGTCACCACGCGGATAGACGCATCAGCGGAAAACAAAAGGCTGATTTCATCGCCGGCGAAAGCCCTGGATGTATCGAGGTTCACAGTACATGCACCGGTCAACTGCGCAACGACTACGTTCGTATCGTAAGCGTTTGGCTTCAGGTTGAGCGTTGCGGCATAGGCCGGGTTGCTCCAGCCCATGGTGGTATTCCTGCCGGTTGCATCGTCGTTTTTCGCGATGCCGTAACGAGGAACTGTAGATGCTGCCATGGTATAAAAAATTGAAAATTTGAAATGCTGTTTCTCTTTCCTGGTGGCGATGGCGGCGCTTAGGCGGTCATCGTCGTATACATAACCAGCTGGTCGGTGAAGCCGATCTGAACGTCTGCTTTGAACAGACCTTTCAGGAAGAACAACTCCGAGTTAGGCTGGAGGCGTGCCAGCTGCAGCTCGTTATCCTCTGTGCTGTTGATACCCATCCACAGGTTGGAGCTGATGTCGGGCGTACCCATAGCCCAGAAGAAGGTGTTTGCGGGAAGACCAGCCAGGGGCACTACATCGTAACCGTTGTAGCGATTGATACCTTTCTCGGTAGAATCCTGGTTTTTGAAAGTGGTCAGCAACTGCAGGGTATTCTCATACTTCTGCTGGTCAGCATAGCTGATAAACAACCGGAGACCGTTGGGACCGTATCTGTACAGGTTCGCCTGCGGAACGAGGCTGTATCCTGCCTGGAACTGGGTGATGATGTTACCAGCCGCACCGCCAGTAAGTGCAACAGGTGAACCCACTTGGATGGTGTTTGCGTCGGACAGCGCTTTGTAGATAAGGCCGTCGAAATAGAAGTAGTTGGCATCGCCAGCTACACCGCCCTTGGTAGTCGGGTCAAGGGCACCGTTGTCGATATCGTACATCGTACGACCTTTCCAGATGTGGTTTTCGAAGAACTCGTTCACACGCTTCATCACCTGCATGGTGATAAAGGTTTCGGCTGTTGCCGGCAACTGGGCATCGAGCAGTTTCGGATTCAGCTGCGCCGCGTACCAGTGTGCCTCGAAGTCACGTGGGTTAAACTCCAGGTACAGCATCAAGTCCTGCGGCTGGATCACACGACCATCCACTGTGATGTTACCGGAAGAGGTTGGGGTTGCCATCCTTTTCTGGAACAGGTTTGATACTTCCACGCGGGGGATGGTCCTCTTTTTCTTGATGGTTTCCTCCACATAGATGGCACCTTTTTGAATCGTGTCTGCGCCAACCACATTACGTGTGATCATGTAACTGGCAACGTCACCTGCGTACGTCTGGTCGGTTAACACCAAAGCTTCAGCCATTGTATAAAAATTTAAGAGTTAACGAAATCGGTTTGCTAAAT
>JAGWTK010000070.1 GCA_028876035.1 Bacteroidota bacterium | reverse complement strand
GCTGCTAAGTTAACGATATAAGGCCAGTTCTTCCGCTCCGCTGCTGCTGCGCATGGCCCGGTACATTCCTGCGCTGTTGAATACCATAGCAGCATTGCCTTGTCCGTCTACACCAATCATACCCCCCTCTCCCTCTATTGCCACCAGTTTCTGATTCACCACTTCTTCCATGGCCTGCTGTAATGTATATCCCTTGTATTCCATCAATGCACTTACATCGTAGGCAGCCACGGCGCGGATAAACATTTCACCATGACCGGTACAACTTATGGCACAGGTGGCATTATTGGCGTAGGTACCGCTGCCAATCATGGGGCTATCACCAATTCTTCCATACTTCTTATTGGTCATACCGCCCGTACTGGTAGCTGCTGCAAGGTTTCCCTGTTGATCGCAAGCTACAGCGCCTACCGTCCCAAACTTTTTATCACGCATCAATTCCTCCAGTCGCTGGTGGGTATGGTCAAGGGAATAATTATCTGAATCGCGGATCGCCTTCCACTGATCATACCTGAATTGCGAAAAGAAATATTCGTCTGGCTCCAGTTTAATGCCTTGCTTTATTGCAAAGTCATTGGCGCCCTTACCGCTCAGAAATACATGGTTGCTGTTCAGCATCACTTCTGTGGCAAGTTCAATCGGGTTGCGCACATTCCTTACACCCGCAACTGCTCCCGCGGAAAGATCTGCTCCATTCATAATGGCTGCATCCATCTCCTGTACGCCTTTCTTCGTAAACACCGATCCGCGACCCGCATTAAACAACACATTGTCTTCAAGCGTCACCAGCGCCGCCTTCACGGCATTGACCGCTGTACCGCCTTCTTCCAGTACCGCGTAGCCGGCAGACAACGCCTGCTTCAATCCCTCCACATATGCCAACTCCAAATCGGGTGTCATATCCGCTTTTAGAATGGTTCCCGCGCCTCCGTGAATGACCAGGGTAAACTGACCCATTATACAAATGATTTAAGCGCTAAAAATAGATAAATAGCGTCTGTATAGTTTCGAATTATTTGAAGTATTGCCTGAATGCCGTTTATCTACCCTGCTTCTTTGTTTTATTTCAGCTAAAGCGAAACCATCAGCGCACGAGCAAGCGACTTTCCTGCAGGAGTCGTTCACGGTTAATTGCCGCAGTGCCTACTTCTTCACAAACAAGTCCGCCCGCAAGATTGGCCATACCCGCCATGAGTTTGAGATCATGCGTCATGGCATACACCAGGGCCGCCACTGAAATGACGGTATCACCGGCGCCGGACACATCGGCAATTTGCCGCACATGCGAAGGAATAATGGCTGCTTGTTGTCCATCACTGTAGAACACACCTTTTTCGGATAAGGTAATGAGCGAGATGGAATGCTGCAGTTTGCTATGCAATAAAGAATGAATGTTCTTGAGACTGTCGATATTCACCTCTTCCAGCAAAAGATTCAGTCCCTCTTTTACTTCTTTAAGATTGGGTTTGAAAATGTCTACCCCCTGATAGCTGAAGAAATTTTTTCGTTTGGGATCTACTGCGGTAATAACATTCGCAGCTTTGCAAAGCGCTATCACTTCCCGGATGACAGTCTCCGTTAGCACACCTTTATTATAGTCTTCAAAAATGATAACTGCCGGTTTTTCCTTTTCGATATAATTTTTCACCCTTTCGATCAGTGCTTCTTCTGCAATAGGTAATAGATCAGCAGTCGTTTCAGCATCCAGCCGCATCATCTGCTGGTTGCGGCTGATGATGCGCGTTTTATTGGTGGTCCGCCGGGTATTGGTGCAAATAATCCAGGAAGTATCAATACCCTCGCTGCTCATCAGATCGTCCAATGCCTTTCCTGCCTCGTCCTCTCCGATTACTGAAAATATACTCGTCTTTGCACCCAATGATACCAGGTTCAATGCCACATTGCCGGCACCACCCACCCTAATTTCTTCTTTCTCCAGTGATACTACCGGCACGGGCGCTTCGGGAGAGATGCGCTCAACATGTCCCCACCAATAGGTATCAAGCATTACATCTCCAATAACACCAATGGTACAATCTGAAAATTGGCTGAACAGTGTTTCGAAATCCATGAATTTGCTTTAAGCGATCATTTTGTGCTGGCAGCGTCGCTGCGCCTCGCAATGAAGTACAAAGGTATCCCCAAAAGCACAATACCCAATCCCCAGCCGGCGTACACTGGCTTTTGAAAAATCAACGCAATGCAAAAAGCGATTCCCATTACAATGTAGATGGCGGGTAAAACGGGATAACCAAATGCCTTGTAAGGCCTTTCAATATCGGGTCGTTTTTTGCGCAGGATAAAAATACCAATGATGGTGAGCACATAAAAGATCACCACCACAAATGAAATCATATCCAGCAGATCGCCGTAACGGCCGCTCAGGCAAAGTACCGATGCGATCACACATTGTGCCCACAGCGCCCATTCGGGAACCGCGTTCTTGTTAAGTGTGGCCGCCTTTTTGAAAAACAATCCATCTTGTGCCATTGTGTAGTACACCCGCGCACCTGCGAGGATCAATCCGTTGTTACAGCCAAAGGTTGAAATCATAATCATCACCGCGATAACATAGGAACCCGCTTCTCCAAAGATTACGTTGGAAGCCGTCACCGCTACGCGATCCTGCTGTGCAAAGGCAATATCATTCAGGGGCAGCACACTGATGTACATCAAATTAGCCGCAACATAAATAATGGTAACAATACCGGTGCCCAGGAAAAGGCTCAGGCCGATGTTCTTTTTGGGATTTTTAATTTCTCCGGCGATAAAGGTTACATTATTCCAGGAATCACTGCTGAAAATAGATCCCACCATGGAAGCGGCAATCGCACCCAGCATGGCAACACCCAGCACGGGTGTAGCGCCTTGTGGACTAACACTGTGCATCTTCCAGGCATCCTGCCAGTTTGCGTTCCATACCGATGATTTGGCCGCCAGCAAAAAACCAAATCCTATCAACCCAAAGAGCGACAATAGCTTGGTCACCGTAAACGTAGTCTGAATCAACTTTCCACCCTGGATTCCCTTTGTGTTGATGTACGTAAGCAATACTATCAGTACAATGGATAACAATTGCGCCGGGTAAATTTTCAACCAGCTGATCTGCACCAGGATGTTTTCGTCACTCATATTCAGCACCGGGAAAAACTTCCCGGCAAATTTTGAAAACGCAACGCCTACTGCTGCAATCGTTGCGGTTTGAATGACGGCAAAAAAACTCCAGCCATACAGGAATCCTGCCAGCGGGTTGAAAGCTTCTTTGAGGTACACGTATTGTCCCCCCGCCTTGGGAAACATAGCGCTTAATTCGCCATAACTCAGGGCGGCTGTCAGGGTCATAAAACCGGTAATCAGCCATACGAGTATCAGCCAGCCGGCGCTGCCCACATTGCGGGTAATATCTGCGCTCACAATAAAAATACCGGAACCAATCATTGAACCTGCCACGATCATCGTGGCATCCAGCAGGCCGAGAGAGGGTTTAAACGAGGGATTTTGTTCGCTCATGCAATAGTTTGAATACCTAAGATAAGAAAACAAGCATAAAGTAAAGAGCCGGATATGTCCATGAAAAAGCCGCCCTAAGGCGGCGCTCAATTTCATTTTTTCTGTTTGTAATTCTCATTCAGTCCCTTTATAAGGTCGGCCGTGATATTGTACATAGTGTCCTTATAAAATATCGCTTCCGGAAAATCGGAAAAGATATACGCATAACGCTTGTCCTTGTTATAATCCTTGAGATAAGCTTCGAGGCGCTCACGTATCTTTTTGCGGGCATCGTTCATCTGGTCGTTGATGCCCTGCTCCAGTTGCTGTTTACGGGTTTGGTAGTTCTGCTGCATTTGCTGGTACTCCCGGTTGGCGGCTTCTGCTTCGGCCTGCGACATATTATTCCCTTTCTGCTGCCACTCGGAAATTTTCTTCTGGTAGGTTTTTTCGAGGGTCGACAACTCGTTACCCATCGATTCTTCCTTCGATTTCAGCGTGCCAAGGGCATCTTTAAAATACTGGTAGTTGTTCTGCAGTGAATCAAGTTCGAAATAAGCAATCTTAAAGGAGGGTTGTTCTGCAGGGTTGCTGGTAACGGCCGGAACAGCTGTTTTTGATGGCGTGCTTTTGTCCTGCACGCGCAAAAAAATCAACACCCCGGAGAGTACGGTTGCGAGAATACTTAGTAGTAAAGATGCCTGCTTCATTCGCTGGTATTTTATTGCAAGGTAGACCCTTTCAAAAAAACAGAAACGTTAAAAGGAACTGCATGAAAAGGGCCGTGAAAATAAAAAATAAGCAGGAAGTTTCCTTCACTGCTTATTTAAATTATTGATTGCGTTGGCAATTACTCTTCGTCGTCGAACGTCATCGCTTCCTTGGTCGTTTGCAGCAGTTCATACTCTTCCTTGCTACCCACGATCATGTTGTCGAATTCACGCAGACCCGTACCAGCCGGAATCGGGTGACCAGTGATTACGTTCTCTTTCAATCCGAGCATATCGTCGGCCTTACCCTGGATAGCTGCAGAGCTGAGTACCTTGGTGGTTTCCTGGAAGGACGCGGCTGAAATCCAGCTCTGCGTTCCCAGTGATGCTTTCGTAATACCCAGCAACAACGGTTGTGAAGTGGCGGGCTTGGCATCCCTGAACTCCACCAGCTTCTTATCCGCACGGCGGAGAATCGAATTCTCTTCGCGCACTTCGCGCAAGGTAGCAATCTGACCGGCTTTCAGCTTGCTGCTGTCACCTGCATCGGTCACTACCTTTTTATCAAAGATATAGTCGTTCTCTTCAAGGAACTCAAGTTTATCAACGGTATCCTCTTCAAGGAATCTTGTATCACCCGGATCAACAATCTCCAGTTTCTTCATCATCTGGCGTACAATCACCTCAATGTGTTTATCATTGATTTTTACACCCTGCAAACGGTATACCTCCTGGATCTCATTCACCACGTATTCCTGCACTGCAAACGGTCCTTTAATAGCGAGGATATCGCCCGGCGCTGTTTGGCCATCGCTCAGCGGTGTACCTGCTTTTACAAAGTCACCGTCCTGTGCGAGGATCTGACGTGTCAGCGGCACCAGGTATTTTTTCACCACACCGTCTTTCGCTTCAATCACAATCTCACGGTTACCACGCTTGATAGCACCAAACGTAATCACACCATCAATCTCCGAAACAATGGCCGGGTTAGCCGGGTTACGTGCTTCAAACAACTCAGTAACACGGGGCAGACCACCGGTGATATCCCGCAGCTTACCCAGCACGCGCGGTATCTTCACGATAACTTGTCCGGCCCTTACATCGTCGCCACCGTCGGTCACAATATGGCTACCCACCGGCAGGTTGTATGACTTGTTCTCCTTGCCTTCTACAATAATAGAAGGGATCTTGGTTTTATCTTTCGATTCAATTACCACTTTCTCGCGGTGACCGGTTTGTTCGTCGGCCTCTTCGCGGTAAGTGATACCCTCAATTACATTCTCAAACTTGATAACACCACTTTGTTCAGCGATAACAACGTTGTTATAGGGATCCCATGAGCAGATAACATCACCCTTGGTGATTTTTTGTCCGTCGGTAATGGACAGGATCGCACCATAAGGAACGTTGTTGGTGATCAACAGGCGATCATTTTTCACATCCATGATCCGCACCTCACCGGTACGACCAATGACTACCTGTACTTTCTCGCCTTCGTTGTTCTGCGTAGTTACCGTACGCAATCCATCGAACTGGATGGTACCATCAAACTTCGCGAACAGCGATGATTCAACCGAAGCAGAACCCGCAACACCACCCACGTGGAAGGTACGCAGGGTAAGCTGTGTACCCGGCTCACCGATAGACTGGGCTGCAATGATACCCACTGCATCGCCACGCTGCGCAGTATACCCTGTCGCGAGGTTTTTACCATAACATTTCACGCATACACCACGTTTGCTTTCGCAGGTAAGTACCGAACGGATTTCAATGGTTTCAACACCTGCTTCTTCGATGGCAGCACCAATAGCATCGGTGATTTGCTCACCTGCGGCTACCAGCAACGTATCATTGAGCGGATGGTATACATCGTGCAGCGAAGTACGACCTACGATACGGTCTACCAGCGGTTCAACGATGTCTTCATTATCTTTCAAAGCAGAAGTAGCGATACCACGGAGTGTGCCACAATCTTCTTCTATAATTACTACGTCCTGTGCAACGTCTACCAGACGACGGGTCAGGTAACCGGCATCGGCTGTTTTAAGGGCGGTATCGGCCAAACCTTTACGCGCACCGTGTGTAGAAATAAAGTAATCCAATACGTTCAGTCCACCCTTGAAGTTGGACAAGATCGGATTCTCAATGATCTCACTTCCGGTGCTGCCGCTCTTTCTCGGCTTCGCCATCAATCCCCTGATACCAGCGAGCTGCTTAATCTGTTGTTTCGAACCACGCGCACCGCTATCCAGCATCATGTACACTGAGTTGAAACCCTGCTTATCATTTGCCAGTTCACGAATCAGTGTTTCTGTAATACGGGTATCCACGCGGCTCCAGATATCTACAATCTGGTTATAACGTTCGTTGTTGGTGATAAGACCCATGTTGTAGTTATCCCAAACCTCGTCTACCTCGGTCTTCGCATTATCGAGCAACTGCTCTTTCATGTCGGGGATAATCAGGTCGTTTACGTTGAACGACAAACCACCCTGGAAGGCAGTACGGAAACCGATCTGCTTGATATCATCCAGGAATTTCGCGGTCTTAGGAACGTTGGTAATGCTGGTGATGTCACCGATGATTTCACGCAATGATTTCTTCGTAAGCAGTGCGTTCACAAAACCTACTTCTTTCGGAACTGCCTGGTTGAAGATCACGCGACCAACGGTTGTTTCCAGCAATTTGTTTTTCAGCTCACCATTTTCGCGCACATTGGTTTTTACCTTAATCCAGGCATGCAGGTCAACCTTTCCTTCGTTGTGTGCGATGATAACTTCATCGGCATTGTAGAAAGCCATACCCTCACCGCGTACTTTTTCTGTGGGGGTAGATTTCTTACCCTTGGTGATATAATACAGACCGAGTACCATGTCTTGTGAAGGCAGGGTGATCGGCGTACCATTTTGCGGGTTAAGGATGTTGTGGGATGACAGCATCAGCAACTGCGCTTCCAGAACGGCGGCATTGCTCAAAGGCACGTGCACGGCCATCTGGTCACCATCGAAGTCGGCGTTGAACGCAGAGCACACCAGCGGGTGGAGCTGAATCGCTTTACCTTCTACCAGTTTAGGCTGGAAAGCCTGGATAGACAAACGGTGCAGCGTTGGGGCACGGTTAAGTAGAACCGGGTGACCCTTCAGAATATTTTCAAGAATGTCCCAAACAATGGCTTCTTTTTTATCAACCAGTTTACGGGCACTCTTCACAGTTTTTACAATACCTCTTTCTATCAGCTTGCGGATGATAAACGGCTTGAAGAGTTCGGCAGCCATATCTTTCGGCAGACCACACTCGTGGAGTTTCAATTCCGGACCTACCACGATAACAGAACGACCAGAATAGTCAACACGCTTACCCAACAGGTTCTGACGGAAACGACCTTGTTTACCTTTCAATACATCACTGAGTGATTTCAACGCACGACCGCCTTCTGCTTTCACAGCATTGGACTTACGTGAGTTATCGAAAAGGCTGTCGATCGCTTCCTGCAGCATACGCTTCTCGTTGCGAAGGATGACTTCAGGTGCTTTGATTTCCAGCAGACGCTTCAAACGGTTGTTCCGGATGATCACACGACGGTAGAGGTCATTCAGGTCAGAGGACGCAAAACGACCACCATCCAGCGGCACCAGCGGACGCAGTTCGGGCGGGATAACAGGAATGTATTGCATGACCATCCATTCCGGACGGTTGGTAATTCTTGAATTTGCATCACGGAAAGCTTCTACCACGCTCAAACGCTTCAATGCATCGGCTTTACGCTGCTGTGAAGTTTCATTGGCAGCAGCATGACGCAGGTGTGCACTCAATCCATCCAGGTCAATGCGCTGGAGCAGATCATGCACGGCTTCGGCGCCCATCTTTGCAATGAACTTCTGCGGATCTTCATCGGGCAGGTATTGGTTGTCCTTTGGCAGGGTATCCAGGATTTCCAGGTATTCTTCTTCAGTGAGCAGGTCTCCCGTATTCAGGTTTTCTTTCACACCGCCCTGGATAACCACGTAACGCTCGTAGTAAACGATCGTTTCGAGTTTCTTGGAGCTTACACCCAGAAGGTAACCAATTTTATTAGGCAGACTTTTAAAATACCAGATATGCACTACCGGTACCACCAGTTTGATATGGCCCATGCGTTCACGGCGCACTTTTTTCTCCGTTACTTCCACACCGCAGCGGTCGCACACGATGCCTTTGTAACGAATACGCTTGTACTTTCCGCAGGCGCATTCGTAATCTTTTACCGGCCCGAAAATCCTTTCGCAGAACAAACCATCACGCTCGGGTTTGTACGTACGATAGTTGATGGTTTCAGGCTTCAGTACTTCACCAAAGCTTCTTTCCAGGATACTATCCGGTGAAGCCAGGCCGATGGTAATTTTAGAAAAAGTAAAACTCGCTCTCTGACGATTGTTATCTTTTCTGATAGCCATATGTGTTTCGCTTTTGTGGAAGTCCCGGTGAGCTGCGAGCTACTAGCTTCTGGCTACTGGTTTTCCCACTTTTAATTTTAATACTGTTAATTAACTCCGGATCCGATCTGCCAGCAGCCAGTGACTAGCGGCTAGCAGCCTTCCTACTACTCAAACTTCAAATCCAGTCCCAATCCCCTCAGTTCATGTACCAATACATTGAACGATTCGGGGATACCCGGTCTCGGGATGTTTTCACCTTTCACGATAGCCTCGTAAGTCTTCGCGCGGCCGATGATATCATCCGATTTGAGGGTAAGCAATTCCTGGAGAATGTTGGAAGCACCATAGGCTTCGAGGGCCCATACCTCCATCTCACCAAAACGCTGACCACCGAACTGCGCCTTACCACCGAGCGGCTGCTGGGTAATAAGACTGTACGGTCCGATCGAACGGGCGTGCATCTTATCATCCACCATGTGGTGCAGTTTGATCATATAAATAATTCCCACGGTTGCTTTCTGGTGGAAGCGCTCACCGGTTTCACCATCATACAGGTGGGTGTGACCGTTCAGCGGAATGCCGGCGTCTTTGCAATACTGTGCGATCTCGTCGGTAGTAGCACCATCGAAAATCGGTGTCGCAAATTTCACATGCAGTTTCTCACCAGCCCATCCGAGAATGGTTTCATAAATCTGTCCGAGGTTCATACGGCTCGGTACACCCAGCGGGTTCAGCACGATGTCAACCGGCGTTCCGTCTTCCAGGAATGGCATGTCTTCTGCACGCACAATCTTGGCAACGATACCTTTATTACCGTGACGGCCGGCCATTTTATCACCCACTTTCAGCTTCCGCTTAACTGCGAGGTATACTTTCGCAAGTTTCAAAACACCGGCAGGTAATTCATCACCAATGGAGATATTGAATTTCTCGCGTTTGTAGCGACCGAGTTCTTCGTTGAACTTTATATTATAGTTGTGAAGCAGGCGGTTGATCAGCTCGTCAGTCGCTGCGTCACCGGTCCAGCCCAGCGGATTCACGTTCTGGTAGTCAATGCCAGCCAGGTTCTTCGCGTTGAACTTGGCGCCTTTGCCAATCTGCATCTCACCGAAGTTGTTGCTTACACCAGCCGAAGTATAGTCTTTCAGCAGCGACTGCAGTTTATTCAACAACAGTTCTTTCAAATCCTCTGTATTCTTCTCGTGTACTTTCTCCAGTTTTTCCAGTTGTGCTTTCTCACGCACCTTGGCATTCTTGTCTTTCTTGGCACGCTGGAACAACTTCTTATTAATTACAACACCTTCCACACCATTCGGTGCCTTCAGCGAAGCATCTTTTGCATCACCTGCTTTGTCACCAAAGATGGCACGGAGCAGTTTCTCTTCCGGTGTAGGATCACTCTCTCCTTTCGGCGTGATCTTACCAATGATGATATCACCTTCTTTTACCGTAGCACCGATGCGGATAATACCGTTCTCATCGAGGTCTTTGGTCGCTTCTTCAGAAACGTTGGGGATATCCGGCGTGAGTTCCTCTTCACCGAGTTTGGTATCGCGTACTTCCAGTTCGTATTCAGAGATATGAATAGAAGTAAACAAATCTTCACTCACCACTTTTTCGCTGATTACAATGGCATCCTCGAAGTTGTAACCTTTCCAGGGCATAAAGGCCACTTTCAGGTTGCGACCCAATGCAAGCTCACTGTCTTTCACTGCGTATCCTTCACTCAGGAAGTCGTTCTTCTTCACACGCTGACCTTTCTTAACGGCAGGCTTTTGGGTGATAGAAGTCTCCTGGTTGGTTTTGATGAATTTGGTGAGATGGTAAATCTTCAAATCATCTTCAAAGCTTACCAGGCGATCCGTATCGTTGCGATCGTAGCGAACATGAATTTCATTTCCGTCTACATATTCCACTACACCTTCACCATCTGCGAGGATTTGTACACGCGCATCGCGGGCTGCTTTTGCTTCCAGACCGGTACCTACAATGGGCACCTGCGGACGAATCAGCGGCACGGCCTGGCGCTGCATGTTTGATCCCATCAGCGCACGGTTGGCATCATCATGCTCAAGGAAGGGAATAAGGGAAGCACTCAAACCAACAATCTGGTTTGGCGCAACGTCCATGTATTCTACTTCTTCTTTTTCCAGTATGGGGAAGTCGCCCGTTTGACGGGAAACAATCTTTTGTTCAGCGAAATTGCCTTTCTCATCCAATGGAACGTTGGCCTGGGCGATTTTTGCCAGGTCTTCCTCTTCCGCACTCAGGAAAGTCAGTTTCTTCAAATCAACTTTACCATCGTTCACCTTACGGTAAGGCGTTTCAATAAAGCCCATCTCGTTAATCTTTGCATGTACGCAAAGGGTTGAGATAAGACCGATATTCGGACCTTCCGGCGTTTCAATCGTACAGAGACGACCGTAGTGAGAGTAGTGTACGTCACGTACCTCGAAGCCTGCACGCTCACGGCTAAGACCACCTGGCCCGAGCGCAGAAATACGGCGCTTGTGCGTGATTTCGCTGAGCGGGTTTGTTTGGTCGAGGAACTGCGACAGCTGAGACGTTCCGAAGAAAGAGTTGATAACGGAAGAAAGTGTACGGGCATTGATCAAATCCACCGGCGTAAACACCTCGTTGTCGCGAACATTCATACGCTCACGGATGGTACGCGCCATACGTGCGAGACCCACACCGAACTGAGCATACAACTGCTCGCCCACGGTACGTACGCGGCGGTTGCTCAGGTGATCGATATCATCGATCTCTGCTTTGGCATTGGTGAGGCGAACCAGGTATTTGATAATCTCGATCATATCCTCTTTGGTAAGAGTTTTATGATCGAGCGGCTGGTTCAGCCCGAGTTTGCGGTTGATTTTATAACGACCCACTTCCCCGAGATCATAACGTTTGTCGGAGAAGAACAATTTGTCGATGATACCACGCGCTGTTTCGTTATCGGGCGCATCGGCACCACGCAGCTGGCGGTAGATATGCTGCACGGCTTCCAGTTCGCTGTTGGAAGTATCCTTGTTCAGCGTGTTGTAGATAATCGCGTAATCACCACCCACATCTTCTTTTTGCAGGAAGATGCTCTTTACATCCATTTCAGAAATGGTATCGATACCTTCTTCATCGAGAATGGTATCGCGCTCCATTACGATTTCGTTTCTTTCGATTGACACTACTTCACCGGTATCTTCATCTACGAAATCCTCTACCCAGGTGCGAAGTACGCGGGCAGCGAGCTTTTTGCCAATATGTTTTTCGAGCGATTTTTTGTCGGCCTTCACTTCATCCGCCATGCCGAAGAGCTCGAGAATGTCTTTATCTGTTTCGTAACCGATAGAACGGAGCAGTGTTGTTACCGGGAATTTCTTCTTACGATCGATGTACGCATACATCACGTTGTTGATATCGGTAGCAAACTCCATCCACGCACCTTTGAAAGGTATTACCCGCGCAGAATAGATTTTTGTTCCGTTGGGGTGGATAGACTGGCCAAAGAACACACCGGGTGAACGGTGGAGCTGGCTTACGACTACACGCTCCGCACCATTGATCACAAAAGTGCCGCGTGGTGTCATATAAGGAATATTGCCCAGGAACACATCCTGAACAATGGTCTGAAAATCTACGTGCTCCTCGTCGTTACAACTGAGGCGCAGTTTTGCTTTGAGGGGAACGGCATAGGTAAGGCCGCGCTCCATACATTCTTCGATGGTATAGCGGGGAGGATCGATGAAGTAATCAAGAAACTCCAGCACGAATATGTTCCTCGTATCGGTAATCGGGAAGTTTTCCTTGAATACCTTGAACAACCCCTCGATGTTACGCTTATCGGGCGTGGTCTCCAGTTGAAAATATTCCTTGAACGATTGAATCTGCACTTCCAGTAAGTCAGGTGCTTCTGCTAAATTTTTGATCTTGCCGAAGTTGACCCTGCTTTGCAATTTTGTTGAAGACATATTATTTAAAACCGGTTTTAAATTGTTCAACGATATGGTTCGTCTATAGACAAAAAATACCCCGTGAACCCTGAGGTTCTCAGTGTATTACCTTAAAATTTGCGTATAAAAATGGCCATTGATTTCAGATACCCGGGAAAACCATTTTGTACAAATGGATGGCAAAGGTAAGGAAAAGCAGTGTATAAAACCAGCCCGGGCAATTATCTTTTGTGTTGATTTATCAGGTTTTAACGCTTTCAGTACCGGCAGGAAGGCAGTAAGCGGCGAGCTGGTCAAACCCCGCCCACAAGGCTTCAACGTACTTTTTATAACTATATAGTTATCAACTATTTAAATTTTCGTGAAAGACTGGTGCGGCGTCTCTTCGTAAAAAGACC
>JAGWTK010000069.1 GCA_028876035.1 Bacteroidota bacterium | reverse complement strand
GACCATCGATGATCAGTACATGATGGGCAACGATATCCTTTGCGCACCGTTTCTCAATGGAAAATCGGCCCGGCGCATCTACCTGCCGGCTGGTAACTGGTATGATTTCAATACGAATAAAAAATATCCGGGCGGACAGTTTTACCAAATTGCCATGCCTTTGGAACAGGTACCCATGTTTGTACGCGAAGGCAGCCTTTTGCCGCTGGCAAAACCCGTTGAATATATTACAGCTTCAACCGTATTCGAGATTGAATGCCGCGTGTATGGGAAGCCCGTTACAGCACAAGCGGGGCTATTTGAAGATGATGGAGAAACCTTCAATTTTGAAAAAGGGGATTATAACTACGTTTCTTTGGAATGGTATAAAGGAAAAGGACATGTGACCCGCCATAACAAAAGTTTGCCGAGGCGCTATAAACCTGTTTCCTGGAAAGTCGTTCCATAAAAAAGGGCGACAAACCAATGGTTGGTTTTGTCGCCTTGTATAATTGGCCGCTCAGACTAATTACAACGCTTTCAATGCCTGGATTCGTTCCCACCGATGGCGTACGCCTTCATTGGCCATAGCCAGGAATTCACCCGCTTTTTCAGGTGCGGAACTTTTTATGGTCGCGAACCTGTTTTCGTGGTACATGAATTCTTCGAGGGCAACACTTGGTTCTTTGCTGTCGAGTACAAATCGTTTTCCCTGTTCTTTCAACGGGTTGAACCGGAACAATGGCCAGTAGCCGGAGTTGACAGCGAGATCCTGCTGATCCAATCCATGACACATGTCATAGCCATGCGCAATGCAATGACTGTAGGCAATGACAATAGACGGGCCCGGATAGGCTTCCGCTTCCAGTATCGTCTTCAGCGCGTGCACATCATTGGCACCCATCGCAATCTCTGCAACATAAGCAGAACCATGTGCAATGGCCTGCATGGCGAGATCTTTTTTACTATTGTTCTTTCCTTTGATAGAAAACTTCGCGCTGGCACCAAGGGGCGTTGATTTTGATTTTTGTCCGCCAGTATTGGAATACACTTCTGTGTCCAGCACCAGGATATTGATGTTCTCACCCGTACTTAGTACGTGATCGAGTCCGCTGAAGCCAATATCATATGCCCAGCCATCGCCACCGACGATCCAAATGGATTTCTGTTCGAGGAATTCAGCCACCTGGCGAAGGAGGGCAGCTTCCGGGTGGTGGATGCTGTTCAGCCGCGACTTAAGTTCGTTTACATATTGCCGTTGTTTGATTACGTCTGCTTCGGCCGCTTCCGCATTGGTAAGGATGGCGTCTGCCAGTTCAGTTCCCACATCTTCCCGCAGTTTTTGTAGTAGCGACATTGCGTAGTTGCGCTTCATGCTGGTGGCCAGTTTGATACCCAGTCCGAATTCGGCATTGTCCTCGAACAATGAATTGGCCCAGGCGGGTCCCAGACCTTCTTTGTTTTTCGACCAGGGGGTAGTGGGCAGGTTGCCGCCAAAGATGGAAGAGCAACCGGTAGCATTGGCAACAATCATCCGGTCGCCGAACAACTGCGTGAGTAATTTTAAGTAAGGTGTTTCACCACAGCCGCTGCAGGCCCCGGAGAACTCGAATAGCGGTTCCAGCAACTGTGAACCTTTCACCGTTGTTCTGTTTACGCGCGTGCGGTCGATATCTGGCAGTGAAATAAAGAAATCCCAGTTTTGTTTTTCCGTTTCTTTCAACGGCAGCACATCCTGCATATTGATGGCTTTATGGCCAGGTTGTGTTTTGCTTTCAATCGGACACACTTCTACACAAAGGTTACATCCGGTACAGTCTTCCACAGCAACCTGCAGGGTATAAGATTCTTTGTCTTTGATAAATTCCTTGCCAATGGGTGCGGTGTGTTTAAAGAAAGACGGCGCTGTTTCCAGTAAGTCATTGCTGTATACTTTCGGTCGAATGGCGGCATGCGGACAAACAAAGAAACATTTACCGCACTGTGAGCAGAGATCGGCGTCCCATACAGGTACCTGTTCTGCGAGGTTGCGTTTTTCGAAACGCGTGGTCGCAGAAGGGTAGGTGCCATCTGCGGGGAATGCACTTACGGGTAGTTCATCACCCTCGCCGGCAATGATTTTGCCGAGTACTTCCTGTACAAAAGCAGGTGCATCGCCGGAAATAGCAGGTTCAGAGGCCAGATGTCCTACATGGAGCGCAAACGTATCGAGCAGGCGCAGGTTATCGAGTGTTTTGTCTACCGCGTCAAAATTCTTTTGTACTACTGCCTCACCCTTGCGGCCATATGTTTTCTTGATGGCGTTTTTAATAAGACTGATGGCTTCTTCACGCGGCATGATATTGGAGATGGCAAAGAAACAGGTTTGAAGAATTGAATTGATCCTTGAACCCATACCCGTTTCGCGGGCGACGCGCGATGCGTTGATGACATACAGCTTGAGTCGCTTGTCGAGTATCTCATCCTGGATTCTCCTGGGCAGGTGGTGCCAAACCTCTTCCGGCTCGTAGGGCGCATTGAGCAGGAAGGTAGCGCCGGGCTGCACGTCGCGGAGGATATCGTATTTCTCGAGGTAATGGAAATGATGACAGGCAACAAAGTTGGCGGAATTAATCAGGTAGGTAGAACGAATCGGCTGCTTGCTGAAGCGCAGGTGCGAAACAGTGAGTGAGCCAGATTTCTTTGAATCGTACACGAAATACCCCTGCACCTGGTCGCCAATCGTTTCACCAACGATCTTAATTGTGTTTTTATTGGCACTCACCGTACCATCTGCCCCCAATCCAAAGAACAAACCGCGGAAATAATGCTGTTCTTCGAGGGAGAAATGCCGATCGTATGCCAGGCTGGTATTCGTAACATCATCGTTGATACCAACAGTAAACCCGTTGCGGGGCGCTTCTTTTGCCAATTCATCAAATATCGCCAGCACCATACCCGGGTTGAATTCTTTAGACGCAAGTCCATATCTTCCACCGATTACAGCGGGGATTGTTCCCTGCCATCCTGCGTGCAATGAACTTACGACATCCATGAACAATGGTTCCCCGATAGCACCTGTGTCTTTGCTCCGATCGAGCACCGCAATTTTCTGAACTGTTTTCGGGATGGCGTTGATGAAATGTTTAACAGAGAACGGGCGGTAGAGATGCACCTGCAGGCAGCCTGTTTTTTCGCCCTTGCTGTTCAGAAAATCGACTGTCTCCTGTACCGGGCCGGCCCCCGATCCCATGATAATAATAATCTTTTGGGCTTCCGGATGTCCATAGTATTCAAATAATTTATAGGCACGGCCCGTGAGTGCGGCGAATTGCTTCATCGTGTCTTCCACTACTTCCGGTACTTTCCAATGAAATTGATTCGCAGCTTCCCGACCCTGGAAATACACATCGGGATTTTGGGCAGTACCACGAATAAAAGGATTGGCAGGATTGAGCGCACGTTGCCGGTGCCTGGCCACATCCTCCATATTGATCATCGCGCGGATGGTTTCATCTGGCAGCACTTCAACTTCATTCAGTTCGTGAGAAGTTCTGAACCCGTCGAATATGTTAAGAAAGGGAATGCTGGAACGCAGGGTGGCTGCAGTTGCAATCATCGCCATATCGTGCGCTTGTTGCACATTATTGCCAAACAACATGGCAAAACCGGTAGAACGAACCGCCATCACGTCGCTGTGATCACCAAAAATGGAAAGGGCATGAGTGGCAAGGGCGCGTGCTGCAATATGGAAAACGGTAGGAGTGAGTTCACCGGCAATTTTATACATATTGGGTATCATCAGCAGCAAACCCTGCGAACAGGTGAAAGTAGATGCCAATGCGCCGCCCTGTAATGCGCCGTGGATAGCACCCGCCGCACCGGCTTCACTTTGCATTTCAATGACGCGCGGCACTTCACCAAAAATATTTTCTTTGTTATCACTGCTCCATTCATCGGCCCATTCACCCATGGCAGAAGAAGGTGTAATGGGATAGATAGCGCAAACTTCGCTTGTTTTATAAGCGATGTGTACGGCGGCCTGGTTGCCGTCCATGATGCTACGGGCAGGTGCAGACCCGGCGGTATTTGACACTGGTTTCGCAGAAATAGTGGCGTTTTCCATACAGCTAAAATTTGTACTTATTTAATGGTACAAATTATCAAGGCTGGAAAGCTCAACCACTGACCGGTGTCAGTATTTGGTATGATTCGATACCCCGGGGTCGGATTTTACCGGTGCGATCTATTTATTAATGTACATGCTGGCGAGCTCCTTCAGGTGCAACACATTTTCTACGTTCATTTTTTTGAACAGCTTGGCTTTGTGGGTACCAACGGTGGATGGCTGAAGGTTGAGCGTTCGCGCGATTTCGCTCAGGTTTTGTCCATTGAGCAGAAGGGAGGCTATTTCGAACTCGCGGGAAGAGAGGCGATCAAAGGGATTGACGGGGTTATCAGACAATGTATCTTCCGCGAGCGATTCCGCCAGGGAGTCACTGATGTATTTACGGTTATTCAATACCAGGTTGATGGCACGAAGTGTTTCATCGAAACTAGAATCTTTGGGAAGAAATCCTCGGGCACCTGCTTTGAGGAAGCGTTTTGCGTAGATATTCTCCGGGCTCATTGAAAACATCAACACTTTTGCAGCGGGGTATTTAATGTGTATATATTCCATCAATCCCAACATATCATTTTTGGGGATCTGCACATCCATAATGATTAGGTCGTAACTGCGAAGCCGGAGCTGATTTACTGCCTGTTCACTGTTCTCTGACTCATAAACCTCACAAGGTTTGTATAGTTCCATCAACAAACCCCGGATGCCCGACCGCACGACAAAGTGATCGTCGATCAGCAAAAAGCGTTTCATAAGTAGAAGTTAAGAAAGGTATAATGGTTTGCATTTATCTGTTAAGTCCTGATTGTACTACAGTTAAACGGTATTTCAAGCTATTGAAATTTATTTGTTTGTAACGCATATTTGGACCCTGATTATGATCAGACGATCGAAATTATGACCATAATCAATTAGTATTTATTCGAATCCGAATAGTACAACCACCAAAATCCGAAACCTTGCGAAAAAAAATGTTGATGACGGGTTGGTTGCTTTTGTTATCTGCCACCGTCGCTTGTTTGTTCTGGTACAACGAATGGAAGTACCAACTTCCCACACCTGTACCCAGCGATTACAAAGCCGTGTGCACCGGCACTACAATAGCGTTAACAGACCCCACACTCAAACTGCATCACCGGCCAGTACTGATTCATTTCTTCAATCCTTCCTGTCCCTGCTCCAGGTTTAACATCAGTACGCTCGCCAGCCTGGTGCAGCAGTACCGAAGCAGGGTTGACTTTGCTGTGGTACTGGTTACCGGTAACTCAACCTACAGCGATCACGACTTTGAATTGCGGTACGGCTTACACGTGCCCGTCCTGCATGATACAACATTGGCCAGGCGTTGTGGTGTGTATTCAACACCACAGGCAGTTATATTGGATCAAAACAATCGCCTGTATTACCGCGGCAATTACAACAGCAGCCGGTATTGTATCAATGAAACCACCAGCTTTGCCCGGATCGCCCTTGATTCCGTGTTACGCCAGGTTCCGTCGCCCAGCTTTGCCATCGCAGCGACCCGCAGCTATGGCTGCAGTCTTGTATCCTGCGCCAAACCTACTAACCCATGAGAAACCATTTCAGAAAACTTACCGCCATTCATGAAGCTCGTTTTAACAGGGTGATGGAATACACGCTTTGGATCTATTGTTTGCTGGGTATCGCCATGGCGTTTTACTACGATACTTTCCAGATCGCGGCTGGTATTGGCGGGGTATGTGTCCTGGCATTTTATTCTGCAAAAAACTGGTTCAGGAATGGAAGTCTGCATCATTATGTGTTCAGCGCTTCGCTCGGGATTTTTATGGCGCAGTTTATCTACGAGATGCATGGCCTTTTTGAAATGCACTTTTTCGCGTTCATCGGCAGTGCCATTCTTGTCATCAGCCGCAACTGGCGACTGCAGTTACCGCTGGCCATAATTGTTATTATTCACCATTCGCTGTTCGGCTGGATGCAGTTTGCAGGCTTCAGCGGGATCAATTTTACGCAATTGGCGTATATGCCGCTGTACGTTTTTATTATTCATATTGCCCTTGCGGTAGCGATATTTACGGTTTGCGGATATTGGTCGTATTATTTTCGCAAAACCTGGTTTCAGAGTGCGGCCCAAAGTTTTAAGATAGGCCAGCTGCGTGAGTCGGAAAGGAGAGAGCAGCAACTGCGGGTACTAAACGACAACCTTGTATACAGCAACTTTCAATTGAGCACAGCCCACCAGGAACTGGCGATCGTTTTCAATTCTATCGATGCTGTATTGTTTTCGTTCAGCGTACCAGCAAAGCGATTTCTCCACGTTTCTGCCGCCTGCGAAAAAGTGTATGGCTACCCCGCCGATGTTTTTTTGCAGGATCCGATGTTCTGGCGAAAAGCCATTCTCAGGGAAGACAAACCTTTTAGTCCATCAGGCAGCCTTCAACACAAAGACGAACTCAGTTCTCTTCGTTACCGTTACCGCATTATTCACCGCGATGGCAGCATCCGCTCGCTTGAAACCAGGTTGGTTCCTGAATACGACAGCAGCGGGAAACTGGTTAGGGTAGATGGCATTTGCGATGATGTCACCGAACGAGAATTATTGTCCGCACGCCTTGCCAACGAGATAAGGCAGAAACAACTTGAAATTACCGCTGCGGTGATTACGGCCCAGGAAAATGAGCGCTTCTTCCTGGGTGAGGAACTGCACGATAATATCAACCCGATACTCTCCACTGCCCGCCTCTATATCGATTGCGTACTTTCGGGTGACCAGCGTTTTGCGCACCTGCTGGCAGAAAGTAAAGGTTTTATCGGCACCGCTATCGAGGAAATAAGGAAATTATCACGTACCCTGATTCCGCCGTCATTGGGAGATATTGGCCTGGTAGAGGCACTTGAGGATAGTATCGGCAACCTGCAGGCGGTGAACCCAATTAACTTTATCACTCACTTTGAGGGCATAGACGACCAGGTGCTATCGGACAGTCTTAAACTTACCATCTTCAGGATTGTGCAGGAACAACTGAACAATGTGCTTAAGCACGCGCAGGCAAAAAATGTATGGATATGCCTGGCAGGCAGGGCAGACCAGGTTTGGTTGTCGATCAAAGATGACGGACTCGGCTTCGATATGCAGAAAAAGCGCAATGGGGTAGGGCTCAAGAACATCACCAGCCGCACCGAATTGTGTAATGGCAAGGTCGACCTGCAATCTACCCCTGGTAAAGGTTGTGAACTGAATGTTCGGTTTACAATCGAAACAGCGCCCGCACCAATCCGGCAGCAGCGTGCTTAGCAGGCAAACTGCTTCCTGAATTCCACTACTACACTCGAAAGAATTTCATCCGCTTCTTCGAGCAAACCTTTCAGTTGAGATACGGGTGCCTGTTCGGGAAATCCTTCAATTTCCCGGATCCGCCCGGTCATTGATGATATACAGAGGTTATCGATGCTGGGCTTCAGCCGATGGGCCACTGCACGTACCCTGGCGAGGTCATTGCCTTCAAGGGCCGACTTCATTTCATACACCGACGCCGGGGCCGCTTTTACAAATATGCCCACCATCTTTGCCACAAAAGCATCATTACCGCGGCTCAGTTTGCGAAGGCCCTCGAGGTCGAACAGTTCTCCCTGATCGCCGCCCGCTGCTTTCTCCACTCTTTTAAGGCAGATTTCCTTACCCAGCAAACCAGCGATGGTTTTGATGAGAACTTCTTCCTCAAATGGTTTGGTTACATAAGCATTCATTCCTGCCTGCAGGCATTTATCATTTTCACCTTTGATGGCATTCGCCGTCAGTGCAATGATGGGAATGTCTTTGCTAATCTCTGCCCGGATATGGCCGGTTGCTTCAATGCCATTCATCACCGGCATCTGCACATCCATCAGTACCAGGTCGAAAGTTTCTTCCCGGAGGATATCGATAGCTTCCTGGCCATTCACTGCTTCCCGGAATACCACGCCATAATGTTCAAGTACGGTCGTCGCTACCAGCCGGTTCATCTCATTGTCTTCTACCAGGAGTATCCGGCTGCCCTTGAGAATGGCCGTATCTATTTCGAGTTCTTCTTTTTCTGCGAGGTCGGCTGCTTCACCTTTCAGCAAAGGCAATTTAAATGAGATACAGGTACCTTCATTCTTTTTGCTTTTTACCGCGATACTTCCATCCATCATCTCCAGCAGCTTTTTACTGATGGACATTCCCAGGCCGGTGCCGCCGTATTTGCGGGCTATGCTGGTGTCTTCCTGCGAAAATTTCGTAAACAGCATGCTGGTAAAACTTTCGTCCATACCAATACCCGTATCGGTAATAGACATACCCACAAACTGACGATCCCCTTCTTCCTGCACCAGTGTACATTCAATGCGAACCGATCCTTTTTCGGTGAATTTAATAGCATTGCTCACCAGGTTTAACAACACCTGTTTGATGCGGTAAGGATCACCCATCAGCACCGGGTGAATTCTTTCGTCCAGCCCAATTTCCAGCTGTAACCCTTTTTCTTCTGCTTTCAGCTGCATGGCCTGCACCGCGCTTTTAACGAGTGCACTGATATTGAAACCTATATTTTCCAGGTTTAACCGGCCGGCTTCTATTTTAGAGATGTCCAGGATATCGTTGATGATCACCAGCAGGTGATCGGCTGAATTATTGATAGCGTCGAGGAACAACGATTGCCGGTTTGTCAACGCTGTTTTTTGTAATTGTTGTCCCATGCCGATGATGGCATTCATGGGTGTACGGATTTCATGGCTCATATTGGCCAGGAACAATTCCTTCGCCTGTGCCGAACGTTCTGCCTGCAATTTCGCTTCCGTGAGTTCCAGTTCGAGCTTCTTCTGATTCGTGATATCCAGGTGGATACCGATTGAACCAATCAGTTCGTTTTTATCGTTGTAATGCGGTGCACCACTGATCAGCCACCACTTTTGCTCGCCGTTCTTATTCCTCAGGCATAATTCATAGGCGTCTGAATGACCCTGACGGCGAAGCGCGTTCTTTTCTTTAATGACTTCCTCTGCCTCGCCATTTAACAGCAGCTGACTGGCGTTGCGACCGATGAGTTCATCGAGTGTATAGCCACTCATGTCGCAAAAACTCTGGTTGGCAAAGCTGATGGTTTCCTCATTGTCGACCTCCAGCAGGCCCAGGCGCATATTGGCGGTGATGTTCCGGTATTTTTCTTCCCGTATGCGGAGGGTTTCTTCGATCATTTTGCGCTGGGTGATATCCGTTAGTATCCCGGTATATACCCTTACGCCGTCTTCCCGCTGGAATGAGAAGGACGAGGCGATCTCTACCCACATCAGTCCCTTCTTCGGTAATATCATGCGGCACTCTATATTAAACGGTCCGTTGACCTGTCCGGCTGCTTTAATTTTTTTGGCCAGCACAGGCAAATCTTCCGCGTGAATGTATTTGTCCGGCTGCATGAACGCTGCGGCTGAAACACCCAATACCTTGTCGATGGCCGGACTGATATAACGGAAACCATGCTGCCCGGTTTTATCAAAGGTGTAGGAGAACAGGACCCCGGGTATATTTTCAGACAATGACTTGAACCGCTGCTCACTTTCTTTGAGCGCGATTTGGATTTCTTTCACCGATGTGATGTCGGTATGTGTACCGATTATTTTGAGCGGGCGGCCTTTTTCATCTTTCCGGATAACCACTCCCTTGTCGAGTATCCATTTTATATCGCCATTTTTATGTACGATACGATACTCCAAGGAATGGTGATCGCTGGAACCAGCCATATAACGTTCATCACTTTCTTTTACCATCCATAAATCCTCGGGGTAGATGCTGTTCCACCAGAGTTCCGAGTAGTCGATTGCTTCCGTGTCTTCATAACCCAGCAGGTCAATATCAGTATTGGAGAAATAGCTTTTTTGGGTTTCAAAATCGTGTTCCCACACATTATCACCCAATTTACCCAGGGTAAGCCTGAACCTCGATTCAGACTCGCGGAGTTTACGCTCAGAGGCAATTTTTTCGGTGATGTCGTCGTATTTCCAGAGATGTCCCTTGTATACGTTTTCTATGTACAAAGGGATATATTCCCGGAGAAAAGTGCGTCCGTCTTTCAGTTCCAGTTTATCACCAGAAACGATTTGTTTGTTGTCAAGAATTTCCTGTATCCGATCCACGAAAGCGTCTTCATCTACGAAAAGATGTTTCGACTGTTGTGCCGCATTGGAACAGTCAACCCCGGTGAGTGCGTCAGCCGGGGCAGGGATGCCAAACATTTCGCAGAATAACTGGTTGGTAATAATGATATGCCTTGTTTCGTCTTCCAGCAGGATCCCGCTTTGAAGATTTTTGATCAGCGAAGTATAAATTTGCTCTGCCTGCCTGCGTTTGTCGATCTGGTTGTCCAGGTAGTTTACAATGTCCAGCAAATCACTTTCAGTTCCTGTCCCTTTTGTTGCACCGGGATTTCCTGATACTGCCAGGATAGAATTTTTCAGCCGCGAAATCGATACTTTCTTTACTTCGATCTCTTCTGTAAGCTTCCTGTTTATTTCAATGTATTCTTCTTCACTGATCCCGAATGCATGGTTCAATAGTTCTATATCCCGCTCGTAAGCGTTGTACGAGCTACTGACTGATTCCATAAAGGCCTTAAATTCCGGCCGGACCAGCATGTCTTCCGGGATGTATTTCCCGACCTGTTTGCTAAGAAGCTTGTTCCAGTTCATAGAATGTGGTTATGGTCATCGTTTGGTTGTGCAGTTGGGAACCCATTCCACGCGAGGGTGCAATTTCACCGTATGAATAAAAACCCGAGAGCAGCGTCTTACCGCCGAACACTTCAAGCACTGCCGTCAGTTCATCATCGGTACGGGTATTCAATACCAGTTTTCTGCCGACACAACTCACGAGCAACGCAAACCGGGGAATTGGCTGGTTAGGCATCAGCGTTTGCTGCGCTGCGTGGGTAGCTGCCTGGGTAAGCTTGTCGAGGTTCGCCCGCATAAAGCGCACTTTACAACCCACAGGTACATCCCCGGCGAACACCATACTTTTTTCTTTTTCATCAATAGACAATATGGTTCGGATGACTACATTCGACTCGTCGGCCGAGCGAAGTGACAATGGGAAAAAGAGTGCTGAACCCGGCAAGCCTTCTGCTTCCTTGCCGAGGTATTTTTTGTAAAGGTCAAGCGCGTTTTTACCATCGATTGACACCAGTTTGTTATGATCGGAAGCGGTCACTTCCCGCTCTGGTCCGAAGTTTTCCCAACCAGCATCGGTGCCGTAATTGACACGGAGATCTTCTCCTGCCAGCGCAATCGCCGCAATGATGCCACCAGCCGGCGTCTGGTTGATACCGGTGAGGGTAGATTTGAAATGGTAGCCATCGGCAGCAAGTCCGCCACTAACAGGAATCTCTTTGCCGTTTACTTCGTTCACACCCCTCAGCAATTCACTGCCGTTTACTTTCTGGCCATCGGAAAGAATCAATATATACTTTGTCTGTTCCTGGTTTATCTGCTGCATCAGGCTTTTCCCCGCCTCGTAACTATTCGTGTAATCATCTATATTAACGGCATAATGCGATACAACCGAAGTTTTAAACTGGAGAGCAGCAACCGTATAACAGTCATCAATAACTGAATTATTTGCAATGGCTCCCGCAGCCGAACTAAAAGCGATGTGTGCGGCAGGGAACTTTTGCCGGAGCAATTCAAACGCTTTTTCCGTGAGAATGCAATCTTTGTTTCCAAAGCAGAAGACAAGCTGCACCTGTTCCGGCACCAGCAGATCACTGCCTGGTTGAACCTGGAGCCGGCCTTCACTGTAAGTGTAGAGGGCGGTTTTCATAATAGCGTATAAAGTTTAAAGGATTACCTCTTTTGTTTGCAGTAGTTTGTAAATAGTCGATCGGCCAATATCCAGTTTCCTGGATACCAGTCGAACATCATTGTCATATTTCTGCAGGTAGTATTTAATGATATCGTTATTGTATTCCCGCATGGTTTGCTCTTTCAGCATAAACGCTTCGTTGTTCCTGCTGTAGGTAAATACAATGTCATCAGCCTGGATCACCGCATCTTTACTCATCACCGCTGCCAGTTCGGTAACGGCTTTCAACTCACGCACATTTCCCGGGTAGTTAAACTTCAGTAATTTTTCTTTCGCTGCAGCACTGAGGCTGAATTTCGGCAGTTTGTTTTCTGCTGAAAACGCATCCAGAAAATGTTGGGCCAGCAACAATATATCATGGCCACGATCGCGCAACGGCGGAAGCAAAATAGGCAATCCCATTAAACGATAGTAGAGATCTTCCCGGAAGCGGCCTTCTGCAACTTCGTCGGCAAGGTTCTTATGCGTGGCTGCAATAATCCGGATATTTAAACGAATCACTTCGTTACCGCCCACGCGCACCAGTTCCCTTTCCTGCAGCACCCGCAGGAGTTTACTTTGCAGGGCAGGATTCATCTCCGCTACCTCATCCAGGAAAACCGTACCGCCATTTGCCTCTTCAAACTTTCCGATTTTCCTCGATACAGCGCCGGTAAACGAACCTTTTTCATGTCCGAAAAGCTCGCTCTCTGCCAGTTCTGCCGGAATAGCGGCCATATTTACTGCTTCAAACCGTTTACTTTTTCTGGGACTATTATAATGTATGGCTTTCGCAACGAGCTCCTTTCCTGTTCCTGATTCACCGCTGATGCTAACATTGATATTTGTGCTGGTCGCTTTTTCCATCAGCTCAAATACCTTTCGCAGGGCCGGACTCTGTCCCCGGAGGCTTTGCTGAAAATCATATTTTCCCGAAAGCTCCTTACGAAGGTTTTTCACTTCCTCCTGCAGGTGTTGCGTATTCCTTGCTTTATTAATGACATTCCAGAGTACGTCCCTCGTATTATCATCTTTAACAAGGTAGTCGTACACACCCAGTTTCAACAGTTCCACCGCAACGCT
>JAGWTK010000573.1 GCA_028876035.1 Bacteroidota bacterium | reverse complement strand
CGCCAAGGTGAGCGGTGGAGTAAGCAACGTATCATTTTCCTTCCGCGGGAACGATCACGTACGCGAAGCGATCCACAGCGTCTTCCTCCTGCATGCGATCAAAGCGGGGATGGACATGGGCATTGTAAATGCAGGACAGCTGGTGGTATACGACGAAATTGAACCACAGCTCCGGCAGCTCTGCGAAGAAGTAATCCTCAACCGCAACAACGACAACAACCAGGCAACAGAAGCACTTATCCAGTTTGCAGAAACCGTGAAGGCAAAGGGAAAGGAAACGGTGAAGGACGATGCCTGGAGAAATACCAGTGTTGAAGAAAGACTCAAACACGCACTGGTAAACGGTATCACCGATTTTATCGAAGCCGATACAGAAGAAGCCAGAACCAAATATCCCAGGCCGCTGGATGTGATCGAAGGCCCGCTGATGGACGGCATGAACGTGGTAGGCGATCTGTTTGGAAGCGGGAAGATGTTTTTACCTCAAGTGGTAAAGAGCGCCCGCGTGATGAAAAAGTCGGTGGCGGTACTCACACCCTATATCGAAGCAGAAAAAGAAGCCAACCGGAAAGCCGCACAGGCAAAAGGTGGAGAACAAACGGAAGCCGCCGGTGCTGCTAAGATCCTCCTGGCTACCGTAAAAGGCGATGTACATGATATTGGTAAGAACATCGTTGGTGTGGTGCTAGGTTGCAACGGGTATGATATCATCGACATGGGTGTAATGGTGCCCACCGAAAAAATTCTCGAAACAGCAGAAAAGGAAAAGGTTGATATCATTGGACTCAGCGGGTTGATTACTCCTTCGCTCGATGAAATGGTACACGTAGCGCATGAAATGAAGCGCCGCGGCATGAAACAGCCATTGCTGATTGGAGGTGCTACGACTTCCCGTATGCACACTGCTGTAAAAATCGCCCCGCAATACGAAGAGGGCGTGGTGCACGTGCTGGATGCGTCGCGCAGTGTTACCGTAGCCGGCTCGCTGCTGAGTGAACAACGGAATAGTTTTTTGGGCAACCTCAAAGTAGAATACAACAAACTCAAAGAAGATTTCGGTAGTAAAAAATCAGTAAAGCAGATCCTGCCATTGGCAGATGCGCAAAAGAACCAATATAAAATCGACTGGACCTCTTTTGCCCCGGTTACTCCTTCTTTCACGGGTGCCAAAGTGTTCAGTGATGTTTCGCTGGAAACATTACTGCCATATATCGACTGGCAACCTTTCTTCATCGCCTGGGAATTGCATGGGAAATTCCCGCAAATACTGAGCGATGAAAAAGTGGGTGCTGCTGCTACCAAACTCCACCAGGAAGCGACTAAGATGCTCGAACAAATCTTCCGGGAAAAATGGTTGCAACCCAAAGTGACCATTGGCTTCTGGCCCGCCAACAGCAATGGCAAAGACACGGTGGTCCTGCAGGATGGCGACAAACAGCCATCACTCGAGTTTCTGCGCCAACAATCCAAAAAAGCAGATGGCCAGTTTAATATGTCATTGGCCGACTTCATCGCGCCGGCAGGAACGGGCAAGACAGATTATATCGGGGCTTTCGCGGTAACTATTGATGGCATCGAACCGCATGTAAAGAAATTTGAAAAGGCACTCGACGACTATAGCAAGATCATGCTACAGGCCCTTGCCGATCGTTTGGCAGAAGCATTGGCCGAATGGATGCATAAAGAAGTCCGGACAAAATACTGGGGTTATGCCGCCAAAGAAAACTTCAGCAATGAAGAATTGATCAGCGAAGCCTACCAGGGTATTCGTCCGGCCCCCGGCTATCCCGCTTGCCCCGATCATACCGAAAAGAGAAAACTGTTTGCATTGCTGGGCGGACAAACCGCTACCGGCATCACGCTTACCGAATCACTGGCCATGTATCCCGCTGCCTCAGTTTGCGGCTGGTACTTCGCCCATCCCGAAAGCAAATACTTCGGCGTTGGCAAAATCGACAAATCGCAGGTAGAAGATTATGCGGCGAGAAAAAATATGCCGGTGTCTGAAATTGAGCGGTGGCTCAGGCCCGTATTGGAATACGATGTTTAAAAGTTGAAGGGTTTAAAAGTTGTTCCTGTGTTACTGCATGCGTTTGTTGTTGTATTCTTCCTGTGCGTAGCGCAGGCAACAGCGGGCAGCCTGGATAAAAATCCTGGATTTGCACCCGAGGAACTCTTAAACTCTTAAACTTTTAAACCCTTAAACCTCCGATTAACAACTTCCGGGCAAAGCGAAACCTCAAAACGAACTAAATTCGCATTCCTAAGTCAAACCAAAACACAAATGACCAAATCCATTCTGCTTTTTTTTGCAGTCACACTAGTCTCTGCTACCCTTCTTGCGCAGTCTGGCGCTAAACGCCGCGGCGAATTCTATTTCTCCTGGGGGTATAACACCGAAGCATATACGAAGAGCAATGTCAAGATAAGTCAGCCCGAGCTCGGCAATAACTACCAGTTTAACAAAGTGCAGGGGCATGATCACCGTGGCTGGGATGAAGGACTGTTTTCAAAAGCACTTACCATTCCGCAGTACAATTACCGGATTGGTTATTTCCTCGGTGATAAACACGACCTGGGTATTGAAATCAATTTTG
>JAGWTK010000572.1 GCA_028876035.1 Bacteroidota bacterium | reverse complement strand
AATTGCGATCATAGCAAAGCGGGCCAATCAGATCAATATCACACTTAAAGAAGAGCTGCACAATAAGCTGGAAGAGTTTGCGAGTCATACCGACAGTCTCGAAGAAATTCACGAGAACAAGGAGCAGATAGAAATCTCTAAGGCTTACGAGCGCATGCCCAATCCCGCATTGCTGGCGACTCAGGAATTTATGGAAGAAAAGATTTACCATCGCCGCAACGAGGACAACCTGTTCAGCTAATCATATTGTACCGCAATTAAAGGCGACTGGCACACCGGCCATGTCGCTTTTTTTATGTGACCTAAATCCTTGCTATATGTTCCGCGAAAAAAAGATATTAGTGGGTATTACGGGTAGTATCGCTGCCTATAAATCCATTTTGCTGGTGCGGGAACTGGTAAAAGCAGGCGCTGAGGTGAAAGTTATCATGACGCCGGCTGCCCGGGATTTTGTAACGCCGCTCACGCTTTCAACCCTGTCAGGACGGCCAGTTCTCAGTGGTTTAGCCAATGATGATGCCTGGGCCAATCATGTGATGTTGGGCCGCTGGGCGGATATTTTCATTATCGCGCCCCTAAGTTGCAATACCCTCGCCAAAATGGCCCATGGCCAGTGCGATAACCTTTTGCTCGCGGTTTATTTATCGGCCACTTGTCCCGTTGCGGTGGCGCCCGCGATGGATGAAGACATGTGGCATCATCCAAGCACCAGATCTAATCTTGAAATCCTGGCCAAACAGGGTGTACAACTCTTGCCGGTAGGCAATGGAGCCTTAGCCAGCGGCCTCTCCGGCGAAGGGCGGATGGCGGAGCCGGCTGAGATCCTGGGCTTCCTGCAAGCGCATTTGGGAAAAACGCAATCTCTACTGGGCAAACGCGCATTAATCACCGCTGGGCCAACCCATGAGCCCCTGGACCCCGTTCGGTTTATTGGCAACCGGTCCAGCGGAAAAATGGGTATTGCCATTGCCAATGAATTAGCAGCCCGCGGCGCCGCTGTGAGCCTGGTATTAGGACCAGTAAGCGGCCATTTCAAGCTTGACCCAAAAGTTGAAAAGATTCCGGTAGAAACAGCTGAACAGATGTTTGAAGCGTGTATCCAGCGTTTTGGAACGGCCGATATTGCAGTAATGAGCGCTGCAGTGGCCGATTACACGCCAGCACAACCAGCTGCAGAGAAAATTAAGAAGAACGACGGTGCTTTCCTCCTTGAACTCAGCAAAACAAAAGATATACTGGCGACACTGGGTGAGATGAAAAGGGAAGGCCAGGTGCTCGTGGGTTTTGCCCTTGAAACAACGAATGAGAAAAGCTACGCCCTTCAAAAATTAGAAAAGAAGCGCGCCGATATCATTGTATTAAACTCGCTGAATGATGCTGGGGCCGGTTTCGGGCATGACACCAATAAGGTGACTATCTTTGAGAAGGGCGGGGAAGAGCTTGTGTACGGGCAGAAAACCAAACAACAAGTAGCTGTTGATATCGTTGATAGGATAGAAAAAATGTGCACCGCATGAAAAGGCTTCTCATAACCCTGTTCCTTATTGCAGGCATCTTCACTGCAGTATCCGCCCAGGAACTGCAGGCTAAAATCAGCGTGAACGCGGCCAGGGTTGGTTCGCAGGTTGACAAGAAAGTATTCCAGACTTTGCAGAATGCGCTGAATACTTTTTTAAACAGCCGCAAATGGACCGGTGAAACGTTTCAGCCGAACGAAAAGATCACCTGCAATTTTCTGCTGAATATTCTCGAAGCTTCTGCCGACAACGTATACAAGGCTGCACTGACCGTACAGGCAGCCAGGCCCGTGTTTAATTCTTCCTATGACAGTCCCCTGGTAAATTTTATCGACGATGGAGTGGTGTTCCGGTATGTAGAATTTCAGCCCATCGAATTCAACGAAAACCGTGTTTCTGGCTCCGACCCGCTGGTGTCTAACCTGACAGCGGTGTTGGCCTATTATGTAGATATTATACTCGGTATGAATTTCGATTCGTTTGCGCTCAGGGGCGGAGACCCTTATTTCCAGAAAGCGCAGAATATTGTCACCAATGCACCCGACAGTCGTGATATCTCAGGTTGGCGCAGTTTTGACGGACAGCGCAACCGCTACTGGCTGGCAGATAACCTGACCAATAGTAAATATGCGATATTGCACGATGCAGTGTACAGCTATTACCGGCTCGGTATGGATAATATGTACGACAATGAAACAGAGGCCAGGGCTGCCGTACTGAATACATTGAACTTTCTCAATAATATCAATACGGATAATCCCAACAATATAGGCGTCCAGTTTTTTTTACAGGGAAGATCCCGGGAGATGATCGGTGTCTTTAAAAAGGCGGCACCCGACGAAAAAAGTCGCGCCCTTGAACTATTGCAGAAGATGGATATCAGCAATGCGAACAATTATAAACAGGAATTGCGATGAAGCCGTTAGTTGCACTTCTATTCGTTTTTGCTGTGGTAGCATGTAACAGCAATGACCAGGTGCCCGCGGGCGTTATCCCGGTGAAAAATATGCAGACGATAGTGTGGCAATTGATGCAGGCGGATGAATATGTGAATATGCTGCTGACAAAAGATACCCTGAAGAAA
>JAGWTK010000068.1 GCA_028876035.1 Bacteroidota bacterium | reverse complement strand
CTGGATGAAAAGGTATTGGACGAAAATGTGCGCGGCATCCTGTATGTCCTGCTGCAATCTCCCGCTTACCTGAACCTGCCGCATTCCGATAAGCCCGATTTAAAAGCACACGCCGGATTGGCGCGTGTAGCCGCCGCAGAGAGTATGGTATTGCTGAAAAATGATGGGCAGGCTTTGCCAATACCAGCTGCGCAGCATCCGGCTTTATTTGGTATCGGCGGATATGAACTGATAGCCGGCGGAACCGGCAGTGGTGATGTAAACAAGGCCTATACCGTGTCGGTAGAACAGGGATTGAACAATGCGGGCATGACACCCGAACCGGAGATAAGTGAAGCCTACAAATCCTACCTCGCAGCCGAACACGCTAAACATCCAAAGAAAGGCTTCTTCGAAGAATTCATGAACCCTACCCCGGCACCTGCTGAATATTTACCCTCCGATGAAACCATCGCTGCAAAGGCTGCCAGCGCACCGGTAGCCATTATTTCCATAGCGCGCCAGGCAGGTGAAGGACGCGATCGTAAAACAGATGGCGATTATTACCTCACAGAAACTGAGAAAAGCCTTATCAAAAAGGTGGCCGATGCATTTCATGCACAGCATAAGAAAGTGATAGTGGTATTAAATGTGGGTGGTGTAATTGATGTGAACGGCTGGAGAGAAGCTGCGGATGCTATTTTGCTGGCCTGGCAACCCGGACAAGAAGGAGGAAATGCGGTGGCAGATGTTATTAGCGGAAAAGTAAATCCCTCCGGCAAACTGGCCACAAGCTTCCCGCTCAATTATAATGAAGTACCCTCTGCGAAAAATTTCCCGGGCGTCGAATTCCCTGAAAAAGCGACCAATAACGGCATGTTTGGAATGAAACGCATCCCGGCGGAAGTTCGTTATGAAGAGGGTGTGTATGTTGGTTATCGTTATTACAACAGTTTTAAAAAACCGGTTGCCTACGAATTTGGTTATGGTTTGTCCTATACAAATTTTAAGTACAGCGGCCTTCACCTGAGCAGTCCCGCGTTTGCAGGGAAGCTCACGGCAACTGTTACCGTTACGAACACGGGTAAAATGGCCGGCAAAGAAGTGGTGGAGCTCTACCTCGCGGCACCCGCACAAAAAATGGATAAGCCAACCGAAGAGCTGAAAGGGTTTGCAAAAACGAAATTGCTGAAGCCGGGTGAATCTCAAACGATCAGTTTCCCACTCAACCCTGCAGCGCTGGCTTCTTTTGATAGCGGCAGCAGTTCCTGGATAGCAGAGGCAGGCAATTACACGGTGAAGGTTGGCTCCTCGTCACGGCATTTCCTGCAAACCGCTTCTTTTAAACTTGCCAAAGACATCATCGTAGAAAAGGACAGTCACCTCGTACAACCACAGGTGCCCATCAACGACTTGAAACCATAACAGGTCCGGATGCTTATGCAATGGCCATCATCACAAAGGGGGGATGATGGCCATTTTTATGCATGGACTTCGTACATTCAGCGATATGAAAGCATGTTTATTTTTTGCATTTATTCTCGCCTCTGTGTTTTCGCAGGCTCAGCAAATTGAAATCCTGAGCAGTGGTAATAAAACATCCATTCGTGGGCTTAGCGTGGTAAACGACCGTGTTGCCTGGGTAAGTGGAAGCAGGGGTATGGTGGGGAGAACAAACGACAGCGGCCGAACCTGGAAATGGATGCAGCCGAAAGGATTTGAAGCGCGCGACTTCAGGGATATTGAAGCGTTTGACGCCGTTACCGCCATCATTATGGCAGTGGACACGCCGGCGATTATCCTTCGAACGGTTGACGGCGGCGAACATTGGAACAAAGTATATGAGAACAAAACGCCGGGTATGTTCCTCGATGCGATGGAATTCTGGAACCAGCAAAGCGGAATTGTATTAGGCGACCCGATTGATGGAAAGTTTTTTATCGCCCGCACATTTGACGAAGGCCGGACCTGGCATGAAACCAGTTTTGATAAACGCCCCGCTGCGGGTTCCGGTGAAGCTTGTTTCGCCAGCAGTGGCACCAACGTACGCCGGCTGAACCTGGGAGAGGCCTGTTTCATCAGCGGAGGCAAGCGCGCCAGGTTCTTTTCAAAAGGAGCACCCGTGCAATTACCCATATTACAGGGTCACTCCTCACAAGGTGCCAATTCAATCGCCATCAGGGATGATAAAAAAAGAAAGAATAGTTTGTATTACGTAGTCGTTGGCGGCGACTTCCTGCACGATACCGTATCCAGCGGTAATTGCGCGATCAGTTCTGATGGTGGACTTACCTGGAAACAGCCGGCAGTGGCACCTCATGGTTATCGTTCCTGCGTAGAGTTTATGGATAAAAACAAAATTATTACCTGCGGCACGAGTGGTGTGGATATATCAACCGACGGAGGCGATCATTGGACGCTCATCAGCAAGGAGGGCTTTCATGTATGCAGAAGGGCGAAAGACGGCAAGGCAGTTTTCCTGGCAGGAAACGGTCGCGTCGCCAGGTTGATCAACAAATAAAAATGCCGGCCACTGTTTAGGGTGACCAGCACTCCGTCTTGCTATTGAAACAAGTTTAACAACCTTACAAGAATACAAATTTATGATTGAGATCAATTCAGCCCAATCGTAAATCAACGTAACTCAGATGTAAAAAGACGTAGCAAACCAGCCTTTTTTCCGGCGAAACCTACGATAACACTGATGCATAACCGAAGTTTTCCCCTTAGTTGCTGAGACTTCTGAAATCCACCGGCACCAGTTTGCTCACCCCTGGCTCCTGCATGGTAACACCATAGATCACATCTACCGCACCCATGGTTTGCTTGTTGTGCGTAACAATGATAAACTGGCTTTCTTCACTAAAGCGACGAATCATATTCGTGAACTTGCCTACGTTGGCGTCGTCCAGCGGCGCATCCACCTCGTCGAGGATACAGAACGGTGCAGGCTTGATCAGGTAGATCGCAAACAACAATGCTGTGGCGGTAAGGGTCTTCTCTCCCCCACTCAACTGGCTGATGGAAGAAGGGCGTTTGCCCTTAGGTTTGGCAATGATATCGATACCGGTTTCCGCCAGGTTCTCCGGATTCTCTAATACCATGTCGGCCGTATCGTCTTCGGTGAACAAGGCCTTGAACACTTTCTGGAAATTCTCCCGTACCTGGTTAAAGGTATCGAGGAAAGCCTGGTTGGCGGTTGCTTCCACTTCCTGGATGGTTTGCAGTAAACTGTCTTTGGCCGTAACGAGATCATTCTTTTGCTCGAGGATGAAATCGTAGCGCTTCTTCATTTCCTGGAAGGCTTCAATGGCCGTGGGATTCACTTCACCGAGGTTCTCCAGGCGCTTCTTCATCCGGTCGCTTTTCTCCTGCAACTCTTCTACCGGTGTTTCCGTGAGTCGTGGTTGATCAATGATATCATCGAGGTTGATCCGGAACTCTACCTGCAGGCGTTCTTTCATACCCGCCAGCTGAAGCTTGAGTTCGTTCAGGCGATCTTTAATTTCTGCGAGAAGGTGCTCACTTTGTTCCCGCTCTTTTACGGTATGCCGCAGTTCACTCTCCTTTTCGTTCAGTGCATTGCGGAGGTTATAGTACGACTGGTCGGCTTCGTTGAGCGACTGCTCTTCAGCTTCTTTGCGACGGAGCAATTCAATATGTTCCTGCTCTGCCGTCTGCAGTTTTTCGCTGCTTTCGGTGATACTTTCCGTGGTTTGCTTTAACTGCGAGGCGTTGGCTTCTATTTGTGTGCGCAGATCTTCCAGCTGGTTGTTTTTGAAAACCAGTTCCTGTTTCAACGCGTTTATCTTGCTTTGCTGTCGGGTGACCTGCAGGTTGAAGTCATTATAACCGGTCATCACCGCATTGTAATCGGCCTCAATTGCTTTATAGGAATCTTCGCTGTCGCGCAGCTTTTCGCGTAGTTCATTCAATGTAGTCACCAATTGCATCCACTCTTTGCGGACCCCTTCTACCCCTCCTGCTGTTTCTTCCAAAGTCAGTTGCAATTCTTCGAGGCGGTTCTGCGAGGTTCCCTGCAGTGCGTGCAGGTTTTCTGTCTTATTTTCCAGGGAGAATACAAAATTGGTGAGCCTGCTGATGTCTTCCTGTGCCTGTTTGATGGCGGTTTCCTTTAACTGCTCGTTGAAACCAACCACTTCATTGTGTTTGAACTGGATTTCCGCTTTGAGCAGGTTAACAACGCCTTCCTGTGCCTGTATTTCTTCCGCCAGTTTTTCCAGGTTTTTGGCGCGTCCAATCTTCTTTCCTTCAAAAAGGCCGACGCTGCCACCCGTGAGTGAATATTTTCCTTTTACGTATTTACCGTGTTTTTCCAATACAACGGAGCCATTGCTGTTGGCCAGTGCTTCCTCACTTCCTGCGATGAATACGTTGCCGAGAAGGTGAACCGCCAGGTTACGGTATTTTTCGTCGACTTCAATCACGTCCATTGCCGGAATTGTATCGTCGATTACGTGGGAAGAAGCAACCGGACTCTCATTATTGAGTTTATCCAACAGGAAGAAGTTGGCCTTACCTTTTTTGTTGTCATCCAGCAGGTGTACAGCCTGTAAACCCTCCTGCAGGTTATTCACTACATAATAGTTCAGGTAGGGTTCGAGCACATTTTCCACGGCTGCGCGGTATTCTTCTTTTACATAAATGATATCAGAAAGAATGGGTGCGGTGTGGTTCCAGTTGCTGTTGTTATGAAGAAACTTGACACTATCGGGATAACCTTCCATTGAATCGATCAGGCTTTTCAGCAGATCGTATTCGTTCCGGCGGCTGTCGAGTTTACGATTTTCGTCGGCGAGTTGCTGACGCAGCGTTTCGAGTTCACCCTGTGTTTGCAGGATTTGCTCCCTGGTGCGTTCGTGGTGATCCTGGAGCTGCTGTAAATCTTTTTTGCGCGACTCCAATTCGTCTTCTTTCACGCGACGCTCTTCTTCCAGCTGTTTCAACTGGCTCGCGCGGACTTCTCTTTCTTCTTCTATCTGGCCGATGGCACGCTGCAGGTTCTGAATGGATGTATCCGCAACCGCCACTTTTTTCTCTGCTTCGAACTGGTTGCGCTGAATGCTGAGGTTTTCGCTGCGCAGCGAGTCAACATGACCCCGCTTTTCATCGAACACCCGGCGTTTCTCTTCCACGCCGGCCTTCAATTCTTCCAGCTGTAATTGCAGTGTTTCCAGCTTTAATTGCTCCTCTGTACCCTGTTGCTCTGTGAACAGGATGCTTTCTTCGAGGCCTTTCAGTTGCCCTTCGCTTTTTTGCAGGAAGGCTTCCAGATTGGCGAGTTTTTCCTGGAGGAAGTTGAGGCGTTGTCCGGCCAGGTTCTTTTCATTTTCCTTTGTGCGAAGTTGTTGCAGCAGTTCGTTGAACTCGTGCTGCATGCTTTGCAATGCCCGTTCTTTGTCGATGAAACCTACACGCTCCTGTTCCAGTGAAGCCTCTGCCGTGGCAATGGCGGCTTCTAACTGGAGTTTTTTATTGGTTTCCGATTCCGATTGTTCATTCAGCTCTCGATACGTAGTGTTGAATCCTTCCAGCGAAGCCTTTGCCAGTTCAATGCTGTGCTCGCGGTATTCTTTCTTTATCTCGTGGTATTTCTCTGCCTTTTTTGCCTGGTTCTCGAGACTTTTAAGCTGGTTATTGATCTCGAAAAGCAAGTCTTCAATTCGCGCTATGTCCTGCTCGGTGGCATCCAGCTTTTGCTTTGCTTCCCTTTTACGGGTTTTGTAGATGGTGATACCAGCCGCCTGTTCCAGCATGCGGCGACGGCTGTTCTCTTTGTCCTTGATGATCTCATCGACCATACCCAGTTCGATAATGGCGTAGCTGTCGGTGCTTACACCCGTATCCATGAACAGATTTTGGATATCCTTCAAACGGCATTGGACGTCATTAAGACGGTATTCGCTTTCCCCACTTTTGTAAAATTTGCGGGTAACCGTTACCGTATTGAACTCGGTGGGCAGCAGGTTGCGGGTGTTTTCGAAGGTGAGGCTTACTTCGGCCAAACCGGAAGCACTTCTTGTTTTAGAACCGTTGAACACCAGGCTATCGAGGTTTTCACTGCGGAGATGGCTGATTTTCTGTTCGCCAATCACCCAGCGGATGCTATCGATAATATTGCTTTTACCACAGCCATTGGGGCCAATGACACCGGTAATACCCTCGTCAAAATTGAGCACAGTTTTGTCGGCAAAGCTCTTGAATCCCTTAATTTCTAAACTCTTTAATCGCACAGTACAATGTTTTAGGTAGAACGGGCAAATATATTTTTTTGCGACCAAGAAAACGGTCGGAAGGCGGGCGGGGCAGTTGTAATTATTCACCCATTATTCACAACAATTCATCCAACCTCAATTTATCAACAGCTTGTGTGTAAATACATGGCCCGGGATTTTGAAAAGACAGTTTGTTATGAGCCTATCCTGTGCAAGAATTAACTATTCAATACTTTTTTTAAAAGAATATATTTTTTACTACGCGCTAATAATCAAATTTCTACATAAATAAAGAATATGCATTTTCAGGCCAGAACACTACAGCTTACAGTTGGAGAACAGAAAACACCAGCGCATTGTTGCAGGCATTGAACAAACGAATATGACTCATTCTAAGCGCTGTTGGAAACCGGCCTTCCGAGGTCGTAGATTTATGACAGTACCATTCACCTGACTATGCCGCTCCTGCACGAAGAAATAGCACTGAATATTGGTCCGGCCCACATCCAAATCGCTTTTGCCCGCCTGGGAGAGAAAGCCAATCCGCCGGTTTTCCTGATAATGGGAGGAGGCGCTCAATTGGTATCCTGGCCGGACTTTTTTCTGCAGGCTCTGTTGGAAGAGAAACTGCAATTGATTCTATTCGACAATCGTGACAGCGGCAGGTCAGCCCATTTTTGAAGATACCCCAACTCCCGATTTCAATGCAGCGATGGCCGGGGATTGCAGCACGGCCACCTATTCATTGAGCGATATGGCAGCAGATACAGCAGGGTTGATCGAAGCGCTGGGCTTTTCACGCGTGCACCTGATCGGCGCATCCATGGGTGGCATGATTGCGCAAACAGTGGCCATCGAACACCCGGAAAAAGTAAAGTCGTTGGTGTCGATGATGTCTTCAACGGGAGATCGCTCGGTCGGACAAACTGACTTTTCCATGTTTTCAGCCATTGGCGCACCGCCGCAGGACGATCGCGATGCCTTTATAGAATGGCAGGTGCGTGCACTCCGTATGCTCGGGACAGACAGATACCCGGTAAATGAATCCGCTGCCAGGGAAAGGGCAGGACTATCATGGGACCGGGATCATGACCCCAACGGATTATTGCGACAATCGATGGCGGTTTTAAAATCGGGCGACCGGACGCCGTCCCTGAAAAAACTTCGCTTGCCCACACTTGTGATTCATGGTAATGCCGATCGCATGATTCATTGCAGCGGTGGTAAGGCCACTGCGGCCGCCATCCCGGGCGCCGAACTTCTCTTAATCGAGGGCATGGGTCATGGCTTCCCCGACGCAATTGCCAATATGCTGGCAAAGCGGATTGCGCATTTTATTTACCAGGTGGAAAGCGCGGTGAGTTGATTGTTGAATTCAAGTCGCCACGCATTGACAGCCCCCACCAATCACTTCGTACACTCCTACGCTTATCACTTACCACTCACCTCTTACCTCTTACCTCCCACCGCTTACACCGCGCCTCTTACCCTTACCACTCGCCCCTTGCCACCCCGAAAATATCCGCGTTTTCACTAGCTTGTGAACATGATTCATTGTGCCGACCTCAGGATAGAAGACGAGATACTGCCCCTGTTTGATTTCACCTTTAATTATCATTCAGGACAGGCTGTACGAGCGCTTTTATTGGAACCACCTTCGGACATCAAAGAGACGCTGCACCGCCAGCAGGTGCTGAAAGGTTTCCAGGCGAACCGTGCGCTGTTAAAAGAGTACTCGTTTTCACGGTTTAACCTGGCAGAGATTTACGATTTTCTGGAAAGCTTTGAAGTGGGCAGTCTCTCTGCTGCCAAACTACGCTGGAAACTCACCTTCAATGAAACGGAACGTTCACAGAAAAGGGGTAAGATTATTCAACTCATCCTGCTCTTCCACAAAATATATTTCACCTACACATCAAAGTTAGACCTGAACGCATTCCCGCCGGATTACGCCAAAGAGCTTGCCCAGTTAAACCGCTTCTTCCTCGACTTCGATCCAGAACGATACGAGGGCTTTATCCGGAAAAAGAAACTGGATATCGGCGATGTGGTTGACCTGATGTTGTTGATTGCGCGGAAAACCACCTCCGGGGAAATGGGTGCTTTCTGGCAGCGCTGGTTTCAATTTGAAGCCTGGCTTTCGGTAAGCAACGGTATCTCGAAAAATGGATTCAACTTCCCCGTTTTCGATCAAAGTAATTTCAAATTAACAGCAGTCTACCATCCGCTTGTGAGAAACGCCGTACGCAACGATCTAACGGCTACCCGCAACCTGATCCTGCTGACCGGACCGAATATGTCGGGCAAATCAACCCTGCTCAAAGCCATCAGCCTTTGCGTATACCTGGCGCATGCAGGACTGGCCGTACCTGCCGCCGCGGCCTCGATGCCATATTACAAAAATATTTCTGTCGCTATTAACTTAACCGACAGCGTAGTGAGTGGGTACAGTCATTTTATGTCGGAAGTCTTTGCATTGAAAACAGTTGTACAGGAGGCCCGCAACGGCGACCCTTGTTTTGCGGTATTTGACGAACTTTTCCGCGGTACCAATATCGAAGATGCGCTCGAAATCAGCAGTACTACTATTCGCGGGCTCACTCGCTTTAAGAACTCACTGTTCTTTATATCCACCCACCTCCACCAGCTCCGCGATATGGAAGAGATCAAATCAGGACAAGTCACCAGCAGTTATATCGAATGCAACCTCGATAAAGACACACCGGTATTCACCTACAAACTGAAAGACGGCTGGTCGGATCTAAAGCTGGGGAGAATATTGTTTGAGAAAGAAGGACTGAACAAATTGCTCAATGTGTAAATATGACAATGTGCAGATGTGTATGTCGGCTTCACCATTGGCCGACCGACTTTTACCTTTTGCATTTTAACTTTTGACTTTGACCTCAGCCAGCATCAGCAGTCAGCAGCACCGACACACCGCTTTCTATTGGATGGGTAACTGTTAGTTTCATACCACTCTCTTCCGCCCGCGCCTGCATGTTGCGTAAACCATTACCACCCGAAATGTCCGCCTCCCCCATTCCTTGTCCGTCATCCCGCACTTCTACTTCTAATGCTGTATCAGACGTAATGCGCAGGTAGATATTTTTTGCGCGGCTATGTTTGAGCGCATTGTGCAGCGCCTCCTGTACGACCCGGAAAATATTGAGTGCAGCGGCAGAATTGAGTTTACGGTCGTTTCGGATATCGGATTCAATATGGAAATGGATCTTTCCATAGGAAGGACGTAGCTTAAACACATAATCTTTCATCCGTTCGCTGATACCTTTTACGGTGACTTCATTCCGGTTCAGCACCCAGATGGTGTCCCGCAGTGAGTTAATGATTTCCTTTGAATGTTTCTGCAGGCTGTCGAGGTGTATCCCTGTTTTTTCCGGACCATCGAGTGCGATATTTTCCACATCAGCACAAATAGCCGTTGCGTAGGCACCGATATTATCGTGCAGGTCTGCCGAAATGCGGCGCCGCTCCTGTTCTTCTGCATCGATCACGGATTGTGCCGCGATGCGCTTCTCTTCGGCCAGCGCCGCTTCCATCTTTAGTTTTTCTTTGCGCCGGTAATCACGAAAAAGGAGCCACACGATAACAGCGGCCATCAGGGAGAATACAATCGTGGCCAGCAACCAGTAGTTCTGCACCGTTAGCTTCAACTTCTGCTCGGTTATCGTATTGGCATTTTTCAACGCATTGGTATTTGCCTGCATGTCGGCCAGCAACTTGGCCGAATTGATGTTATTGAACGAATCCTTCAGCGTTATCACCGATTCCAGCGTTTGGCTGTAAGCAGCTATTTCGCCCGCTGCCTTATAGTTCTCCGCAAGTGCGCGATAGATCATCAGGAGTTGTGAAGAGAGACCGCTTTTTTTAGCCAGTACAATTCCTTCCTTGCATACATCAATCCCTTTCCGCGATTGTCCGTTTCGTGCATAATAACTCGCCAGGTTGCTCATATCATACACGGTATAAAACGGGTCATTCAGTAAACGCCGGATGTCCACAACTTCATTCAGCGGCGCTTCAGCCAGTGCAGGTTTTCCCGCATCGGTAAAAATCTTTGCCTGCATGCTGAGTGCGGTTGCGAGAAAAAGTTCGTTATTGCTTTCGCGCGCATCTTTAATGGCTACTTCAATATAATATTGCGCGGAGTCATGCCGACCCACGGCGTTGTAGGCCGAGGCGAGATTACTGTACAACGCACCATAGTTTTTGTAAAACTGATGGTTTCCCGAGAAATGCAGCGCCTGCTGCAGCCATTTCAGCGCCTCACCGTACTGTTCCAGTTCCATTTGTACCCAACCAATACCGGTTTTTGCCTGTATCTGTATCAGCGTATCGTTCATGGAAGCGGCTTTCTGGTCCACCTCATACAATTGCTGCAGGGCTTGCGTATAGCGACTGGCCCTGTCGAGCACTTTCGACCGAAAAAATAACAGGCCCAGGTAGAATTCCTGCTGCGCGGGTCTTTTTTGGTAATAGCGTACCAATGGCTCTACCAGCAATAATGCGCTGTCGGTCTCATTGCGACGAATATGATAATAGGCTCTTGCGTAGGTACTGAGGTCTTTGTCGAACTGGATTTTCGAGGCAGCCGCGAGTGAATCTGCAAAGCGCAGGTAGGGCGGCAAAGAGTCGGTGCTCATGATACTGCCCGCCAGTGCATACACGGATGCTATCCGCTCTGTACTGGTTCCGGCACCTTTGATCCTGTTCAGGATCGTTCGCAGGCTGTCAGCCTCTCGCTGGGCCATGGCGGGAACGGGCAATAGTATGCAAAGCAGGAAACGTAGTATAATCCGGTTCATCGTGTATGGGTAGCCGGTAGATACCCGTCGCAGAACTGTTGCTGCATCCGGATATTCTGCCTATTTTCGGGGCCTGCCCTCTAAAATACAAAAAGCTTCTTCACGGATTTCAAACCGGAACGATTGCGTATGCGACTTGCCTGCTTTTTTTATTGCGTATCCCTGCTGTTTGGTGCCGCTGCGGCAAATGGTCAGGTATGCTCAGGCAGTTTGGGCGATCCTATTTTCAACCAAACATTTGGTAACCAAAAGCAAAAATTGTCGCCCTTTAAAACCGACTTCGATTATATCAGCGGCTGCCCGCCAAAGAATTTCTACACGATTCATAACTTCTTATTTGGATGTGGACCATTGGGGGAAGGCTGGGCAAAAACCATCGGCGACCATACCGGTGACCAGAATGGGGATTATATGCTCGTCAACGGAGAGTCTTTCAAAGGCACCGTTTACAGGGATACCGTGACGGATGCCTGTGGCAGTACTACCTACCAGTTCGGGATGTGGGCTACGGCCGTTATGACAAGGTTCACCTGCGGGGGCAGATCACTGCTTCCCAATATACATTACACTGTAAAATCTTTGTCAGGAACGGTGCTTGCATCCGACAGCACCGGGAAACTTCCGTTAGTTGATGAGACGCACTGGAATTTCTATGGGAAAGTGTTCAAAACCCCGCCGGGCGAAAATGGCATCATTATCAACATCAGTATCGACGCCCCCTTTGGTTGCGGCAGCGCTTTTGCCCTAGACGATATCACCATAAGTCCCTGCGGTCCGCTGATAAATGCACTCCTCGATGGTAAACCCGGGCCCGAGGAAGTATGCACCGATTATACCAATCCATTTGTACTCACCTGTAGTTATACTGCAGGCTTTGCAGACCCGGTATTACAGTGGCAGCAAAGCGCTGATACGGGTAAAACCTGGACAGACATCCCGGGCGCCACGAGCAGCAGCTATACGATTCCCCGCCGCGACGACGGGCCGGTTTCATACCGGGCGACCATCGCTGAGCGGACCAATATCAGTTCAGTAAAATGCCGGGTCGCTTCCAATGCCATTTTTACGAGTGTACACCATGTACCGCCTCATGTTTTTGCAGCGGACGTTTTCGGCTGTTTGGGCAAAACATTTTTTTTTCCTGCTCCGGATCCATATTCGGTCACATGGGTGTGGACCGGACCTAACGGATACAACAACGCTACCCCCGTTCCCTCGATACCTGCAATCAGTTATGCTGATACTGGACTTTATGTGTTTGACCAGGAACTTCGATTTGGATGCAGGGCCCGTGACAGTCTTTATTTAAAGGTATATCCCGGCACCACCCTTACCCTGCAGCCGGTGCAACCCATTTGTGAAGGGCAACAGGAGCAGTTATTCGCCAGCGCCACTGACAGTGTTGGCTTTGCCTGGATTCCCGGCACAGGCCTATCGAATCCAACCATTGCCAATCCCATAGCCCGACCGAAAGATTCCACCGAGTACAAATTGATTGTAACGAATAGGTACGGCTGTAAGGACTCCGTCTATTTCAAAATCGACGTTTTCAGAAATCCTGTTGCAAACGCCGGTCCCGATAAAACAATATTGGCAGGTGACACCGCGCTGCTGGAAGGAATGGTCGGTGGAACAGCGGTAAACTATGCCTGGACGCCGGCAACGACGCTTTCAGGTACCAGTGATTTGCAACCAAAAGCCTGGCCGGTTTCAAACAGCAACTATACCCTCCAGGTTAATTCCACTGTTGGTTGTGGCAGCAGCAGCGACGACGTAACAGTTAAAGTGTACAGTAGCTTCCTCGTACCAAACGCATTCAGTCCGAACGGAGATGGCATTAACGACAGGTTCGGCATCCTGCAACTGGATAATTACAAAGTGGAAGATTTTAGTATCTACAGCCGCTTTGGTCAGCGTGTATTCAATACCAGGAATAAATATGCCAGCTGGGATGGAAACGTGAACGGCAATCCGCAGTCGGCGGGCACCTACGTATACCAGATCAGACTACGTTCCGCAACAGGCCGTTTAATAGAACAGCGTGGCAGCCTGCTATTGCTTCGTTAAATGCATATTACATAAAATCATCTGCGG
>JAGWTK010000571.1 GCA_028876035.1 Bacteroidota bacterium | reverse complement strand
AATAATATTGGTTACGTTGTAACGGGAATCAATAACGGTTCTACCGTAAATGACTTCTGGGCTTACGATCCTTCTGCCGATAAATGGACGGAAAAGGCTTTTATCTCCAACGTTAGCACTGATTCCTATGATGACTCTTATAATATCGTCCGCAGCAATGCCACTGCCTTTGTAATGGGGGGTAAAGCGTATGTAGCTACGGGTGAGAATGGCAGCATTCTTAAAACAGTTTGGGAATATAGTTTTGATACCGACCGTTGGTTAAAGAAAACAGATTGGGAAGGTTTGGAAAGAACCGGTGCTGTTAGCTTCTCTGTTAAAGACCGTGGCTTCCTCGGTACAGGCCGCAACAGTACGTATCGCTTCGACGATTTCCGCGAATTCAAGCCGGCTGATACTTACAATGCAAATGACTAAGAAAGCGCTTCCTTTACTGGCGGGCTTATTGATGTTGATTGCCGCCAGCATTATATTGATCAGAAAGAACCAACAGGCAGCAAGTGATTTGCTGCCTGTTGACGTTCATACCCTGCGGTTCAGCAATGGCTGGGGCTACGATATTATTATCGATAAAAAAATTTACGTCCACCAGGACTGTATTCCCGCGGTTGCTTCCTATAAACGTTTTGTATCCGAGGAACAGGCGCTGGCTACCGGACAGCTGGTAGTGGCAAAGATGCGTCAGGCACACAAACCTGCAGTGACCATTCATGATCTCGATAGCCTGCACATTACCTATTAATTTGCGCGGATAATTTCGAGCAGGTGTGCCCGGTAGCTATTGCCAATCGGCAATATCTTCTCTGCGATTTCTACTTCTTTCTTCGTGATGCTTTCAATATGACTTATTGAAATGATGTAGGATCTATGTATTCGCACAAATTCCTGCGGCGGTAAGCGTTCTGCAAAAGTTTTCAGGTTTTGCAGTGTAATAATCGGCTTATTTTTCTTGCCGGTATAAATCTGCGTGTAATCCTTCAGCCCCTCGCAAAAAACGATGTCTTCCAGGTTGATCTTAATGATGCGGTATTCCGACTTCACAAAAATGCATTTGTCGGTTCGTACGGGCAGTGCGGAAGAACGGCGTCCAAGCAACTGTACCAATGCCCGTGAAACGGCCTCGAGAAACCCTGTGTACTGAATTTGTCCTTGACCGCCTCCCAGCGGGATACCTCCGGTCTGCGCTGGTTGATCGCCTGGGGGCAACAGACATACCAACGCAGGAATGCCCGTTTTTCCACTCAGTTCGTTGCGCAGGTGCTGGTATTGCTTTTGAGGAAGGAAGACGATTTCGGGGTTGTGGGTTTCTACCAGCTGAACCGTTTCTTTAACACCCGTGGTGGTGGCTTCCAGCTGGAGCAGGCCCGACTTTGCGATGAAGCCGCCGAGCTGGCGCGCATTCTCGGCAGTGTCTTTTAACAATATACATTTCAACATCATAGCAATAGTAGCCAAATATGGTTCAATTTTGGGATAACCCCTTCTGCCAAATGTATTTAATTTTAAGGCCTGAGGGAGCCGGAACCTGCAATGAAAGCGGCGGTTCAGCGTTTTTACTACAAACCCATATTATGATGCGTTATTGCTTGTTGTTTGGTGTTTTCTTCCTGGCGGTCCTGGGGGCCGGTGCGCAACTCCAGTCGTACACAATCGGCGTAAAGGGTGATACGCTCAACAAGGTAAATAAAGATGGGAAAAAACAGGGCAAGTGGGTGGTGCACCACGATGAGGTGAGGGGCGAGCCGGGCTACGAGGAAGAAGGTGAATACCTCGATGATCGGAAGGAAGGCGTGTGGCGGAAGTTCACCCTCATGGGTGACCAGTTCGCCGCAGAAAATTATCATTGGGGATTTAAGGATGGTAAGTCAGTGTACTTTAACATGAACGGTGAAGTGCTGCGTGAAGAAAGCTGGCGGGCCTTTAATCCGGATAAATTGTATGACACCATTGATGTGGAAGATGTGAGTAACCCCGACCACTACACGAAGGTGGTTATCAAAAATGAAGGTTCTTCCATAAAGAATGGTACCTGGAAATACTACGATTCCAATACCGGCTTTATCACAAAAACAGAAAACTGGACACTGGGCAAGCTGGATAATTCAGATGGTTCGGCCATTGCCACAAAGAAATCTGCCGCTACTGCCAAAACTGACCAGGATGCGCCTACCAAGGCCAAACCAAAAGAAGTGCTCGAGTTTGAAAAGAAAAACAGCGGGCGAAAAAAAGTAAAAGTGCGTGACGGCAGCACTTTTTAATCAAACGACTGCAGTAGATGCGCGGCAAATCAGCTGCGAGGGAATTACCTTATTGTGTAAACCAATCTTCTTCTTTTCCAATTGCTGAAACAACAAGGCGGCCGCTTCTTTCCCTATTTCAAACGCAGGTTGTGTAATGGTGGTCATGGGTGGATTTAATAGAGCCGCTGTATCAAGGTTGGAGAAACTCACTACTTTTAAATCCTTCGGAATCTTCAGTTGCAGTGCCGCTGCTGCCTGGTAACAATAGATGCCCAGCTTTTCAATAGAAGAAAAAACGGCATCGGGTTGAATGCTGGCAAGCGCAGATTGAATACAGGCCATGGTCGCTTTCTCGTCGCCGTCGCATCCAATGATCAA